>JAYSRZ010000033.1:0-20200 GCA_043720775.1 Variovorax sp.
GTGAAGAAATTACCCAGAGACTTGGACATTTTTTCGTTGTCCACATTCACAAACCCGTTGTGCATCCAATACTTGGCCATCGGTTTGCCAAACGCGCCCTCGTTCTGAGCGATTTCGTTTTCATGGTGAGGAAACTGCAAATCTGCCCCTCCGCCATGAATGTCAAAGCTCTCGCCGAGCAGGGCGCAGCTCATTGCCGAGCACTCAATGTGCCAGCCGGGGCGGCCTGGGCCGTAGGCGCTTGGCCACTGCGCCTCGGCGGGCTCTTGCGGCTTGGCCGATTTCCAAAGCACGGAATCCAATGGGTCTTCTTTGCCATCAAGCACCGCCACGCGCTCTCCGGCATGCAGTTCATCGAGCGATTTGCCGCTTAATTTGCCGTAGCCGGGGAATTTGCGCACGGCATAGTTCACATCGCCAGTTCCCGTGCCGCTTTTGGCGCGGTAGGCCAAGCCCTTGGCTTCCAGCTTTTCAATGATCGAGAGCATTTGAGGCACGTAATCTGTGGCTCGCGGGTCGTGATCTGGCCGCTGAATGCACAACGCATCGAAATCAACATACATCTCAGCGATCATGCGATCAGTGAGTGCGCGAATGGTTTCTCCGTTTTTCACCGAGCGGGCGATGATTTTGTCTTCAATATCGGTGATGTTTTTGACGTAGGTCAGTGCGTAGCCGCTTGCTCTGAGCCAGCGCGCGATGATGTCAAAAGCGATTGCCGAGCGCGCATGGCCTATGTGGCACAAGTCATACACCGTAATGCCGCACACGTACATGCGAACTTTGCCGGTTTCAAGGGGGACAAAATCTTCCACGCTGCGCGAGAGCGTGTTGTAAATCTTCAAAGTCATGGTCGTTGCGTTGTCGGTTGGGGCGTGCGGGCTGTGATCAGTATGCCAAATGCATGGAATTGAGGTGATCCTGCCGCTACAATCATTGCAGTATATAACCGGTCGAGATCGGCCATTCCAGTCAGCCCAAAGAGAGGTCCTATGAGTTTGTCTTTTCGTTTCGCTCCAAAGTTTGCTCCGAAAATGCTCCAAGCCGCGCTTTTGTCGGCAGGGCTGCTTTTGGGTACTGCGGCTTTTGCGGATTACGCCGAAGTCAATCGTTTGATGCGCGCCGGTCAGTATCCGGAAGCTACAGCCAAGGCAGATCAATTTTTGTCTGGCAAGCCCAAAGATCCGCAGATGCGTTTTTTGAAAGGCGTGATTCAGACCGAGCAGGGCAAACCGCAAGATGCCGTGAGCACGTTTACCAAGCTCATTGAAGATTATCCCGAGTTGCCAGAGCCATACAACAATTTGGCTGTGTTGCAAGCAGGCTTGGGCCAGTTTGACAAAGCCCGTGCAGCGCTGGAAATGGCGATTCGCACCAACCCGAGCTACGCGACTGCGCATGAGAATTTGGGCGATGTGTATGCCAAGCTAGCCAGCCAAGCGTATTCCAAAGCTTTGCAGCTGGATGGCGGCAACACAGGCATTCAGCCTAAGCTCGGCCTGATTCGCGATTTGTTTGCCCCCAATCTCCGCGCAAAAGTGCCCGCTACTGCGCCAGCTGCCGTTCCAGCCGTTGTTGCCGCTGTTACGCCTCCAAAACCTGCTGCCCCAGTGGTTGCACCTCCCGCTGCGCCAACGCCGCCTCCAGCGCCTCCGGTGGCCGTCGCCAAACCTGTGACCCCACCGACCGCTCCGGCTGCACCCGCAGTGCCTGCCGCTGGCAACGAGGATGAAGTTCGCGGCGCCGTGCAAGCCTGGGCTAGCGCTTGGAGTCGCAAAGACATGGGCTCTTACTTGAGCTCTTACGGTAAGGATTTTGACGCCCCAGGCGGCCGCAGATCTTGGGAAGAAGAGCGCAAGAAGCGTATTCTGGGCAAGAGCAAGATCAGCGTTCAAATCAGCAACCTGGATATCAAGATCACGGGCGCAAAAGCGCAGGCTCGCTTCAAGCAAGATTACGATGCCGATAGCCTGTCTGTGAACAGCCGTAAGACACTTGATCTCGTTCGCGACGGCAATCGTTGGGTGATTGTTCGCGAAGCCACAGGCGGATAAGCTGGCCTCATTCTCGTTGGGTAGGCAGCGCTGCTGATAGTGCGTTTTTCAGGTGTCATGAGCACGGCTCAGAGCACTTGTATGGACTGCCAGTAAATGCGCTTCTAGCCATTGTGTTTTTTTCGCTTTGTTATTCATTTTTTCGCCCCATATCGCTCAATTCGTTCAGCCCGTACCGTTATCAAGGTGCGGGTCGATCGCTCTTGCAGCCATGCTGTTTTTTGGCTGCTTTACATTTGTCCCGCGCACAGCAGAAGCTGCGCAAAGCAAGCAAAAAGCGTCAGCTGCTGCAAAAAACCGAAAGCCTGCACAAAGCGGCCTGCAAGCTGAGGCTCGGCTGATTCAGATCTATCAATTGATCGGCCAAAGCAAAACGCGCGAGGCCTTGAAACTGGCTGACGCCTTGGTAGCCGACCATCCCAATTTCGCGCTCGCGCAGCTCGTGCATGGTGATCTGCTCGTGGCGCAGACGCAGCCACTCAAAAGCCTTGGAGATGTGCCAGAGGCCACAGTGCGTGCAGCGCCTGGCGTGCTGACCGATTTGCGAGAAGAATCATTGCTGCGCATCAAAGCGCTGCGTGACAAGCCTGCGCCGGGCCTGCAACCCGCAAACTTTGTGCGCTTGTCGCCGCGCAATAAACATGCGATTGCGGTCGATGCCAGCAAAGCGCGTATTTATCTGTTTGAAAACACGCCGCAAGGCCTCAAGCTAGTCGCTGACTACTACGCCTCAGTGGGCAAGATGGGCGTAGAGAAAAACATTGAGGGTGATCTCAAAACGCCGCTAGGCATTTACTACGTCACCAACACGCTCGATCCCAATTCTCTCAAAGACTTGTATGGCGCGGGAGCTTTGCCCATCAACTATCCCAACCCCTACGATCTTCGGCGCGGCAAGACGGGCAGCGGCATTTGGCTGCACGGCGTGCCGCAAGCGCAATTTGCTCGCGCCCCGAAAGCCACCGATGGCTGCGTGGCCGTCTCCAACCCCGATTTGCAAGACATTGTTAAACGCGTAGAAATCCGCACCACACCCGTGGTGATTTTGCCTAAGCTGGAATGGGTCAACCCAGCACAAAGCAATGCCGATGTGGCCGCTTTTGACCGCAGCTTCGTGGCCTGGCGCGGCGCAAAAGCGGCAGGAGATCTCGCCACTGCTTTGACTTTTTACACCTCAGACTTTGACAGCTATGGCAAGAAGCTTGCCGATTGGCGCGGCATCCTCGCTGTGGAACTGGCCAAAAAACGCGCCTCAACGCTCAAGGATGTTGCCTTGCTGCATTGGTCAGAAAACACCAGTAGTGCTACGATGGTGACGACGTTTTCCGAAGTGCCTGCCGGAGCCGTGACTGGGCTCACCAAGCGCCAATATTGGCTGCGCTCGGCCGCTACACAAAATCAATGGAAGATATTTTTTGAAGGAGTGATTGGATGATTTTTAATCGTTTTAGGCGCGTAACCGCCGTACTTACTGCGCTAGGCGCTATCGCTTTAGTAGCGCCCAGTGCGTTTGCACAAACTGCGACGACACCCACAAGTGCTGCGGCTCCCAAGGTCAAACTCGCCACTTCGATGGGCGATATCGTCATTGAGCTCTATCCCGACAAAGCCCCCAAGACCGTCGAAAACTTCTTGCAATACGTGAAAGACAAGCATTACGACGGCACGATTTTCCATCGCGTGATCAGCACGTTCATGGTGCAAGGCGGCGGCTTTCAGCCCAGCTATGTGGAGAAGAAAAGCCGCCCGCCTGTTGTGCATGAAGGCCGTGAGTCGCTGGCTAAAGGCTTGAAAAACACACGCGGCACTCTCGCGATGGCGCGCACGAATGATCCGCAATCGGCCAGTGCGCAATTTTTCATCAACGTGGTGGACAACGCTTTCCTAGATCCCACGCTGATCCCCGAGGGCGATCCGGTGAAAAACTTTAGCTACCAAGGCCGCGTTTACGAGAACACGCCGCGAGCGAACTTGCTCGCTGCGCCTCAGCTCTGGGGCTACACCGTTTTTGGCAAAGTCATCGAAGGCATGGATGTGGTGGACAAAATGAAAGCCGCGCCGACTGGCGCTGGCGGGCCTTTCCAAACCGATGTGCCTAAAACTGCCATCACGATCAACAGCGCGACATTGCTCACTAAATAATTTTTCAATCAATCAAGGAATCAAAAATGGCCAACCCACAAGTCGAACTCCAAATCACTGGCTACGGCAACATCACGATCGAGCTCGATGCTGAGAAAGCGCCCAAGAGCGCAGAGAATTTTCTCGCTTACGTCAAAAAATGCCACTATGACGGCACCGTATTTCATCGCGTGATCGACAGCTTCATGGTGCAAGGTGGTGGCTTTGAAATGGGCATGACGCAAAAAAAGAGCGATGCACCGATCACCAACGAAGCCAACAACGGCCTCAAAAATAACAAATACACGCTAGCGATGGCTCGCACGGGCGACCCACATTCTGCAAGCAATCAATTCTTCATCAACACGGCAGACAATGCCTTTTTGAACCATACCGCGCCCAGCCAGCAAGGCTGGGGCTATGCCGTGTTTGGCAAAGTGATCGCCGGCATGGATGTGGTGGACAAAATGGGCAAAGTCAAGACCGGCCGCAAAGGCCTTCACGATGATGTGCCGCTGGCTGACATCGTGATCGGCAAGGCCACTGTTCTGTAATTGCAGCGATGAAGATCGATGAAATCCCTGTGCCGCCCGCTTGGCGCTGCGTGGATTTCATCTCTGATTTGCATTTACAAGCCTCAGACGCAGATAACTTTCTGGCGCTCAAAAAGTTTTTAGCCAACTCGCCAGCAGACGCTATTTTTATTCTTGGCGATTTGTTTGAGCTGTGGGTGGGCGACGATGCGGTGATGCACTCATCGCACGGTGACGACTCAAATGACGCACAGCCGCACAGCTTCGAGGAACTTTGCGCTCAAGAGCTGCGCGAGTGCGCCAAGCGGCGAACATTATTTTTCCTCCCAGGCAACCGCGATTTTTTGATCGGTGAGCGCTTTGCTCAAGCCTGCAACATGCAGATCTTGCAAGATCCGAGCGCGTTTCAATTTGGCGATCAGCGCTATTTACTGAGTCACGGAGATTCGCTTTGTTTGGCCGATGAGCCGTATCAAAAATTCCGCGCGATGGTGCGCGATCCGCAATGGTTGGCGGCATTTTTGCTGCGCCCTGTGCAAGATCGCTTGCAGCTGGCGCGCGGTATGCGCACGACCAGCTTGGCACGCAAAAACGATCAACAGCATGCGGGCGAGGCATGGATCGATATTGATCAACCTACAGCTATTGAATGGATGAACGCAGCGCAAGCCAAGCATTTCATTCACGGCCACACGCATGAAGGCACGGATCATCCGACCACGTCAAAGCAGGGCCTAGGAACGCGCCATGTGTTGCCCGATTGGCATGCCCAAGAGAAGCCCGCTTCTGGCTACGCGCTGCGCCTGAGCTTGGGAGCCCAAGGCAGCGTGAACACGCAGCACATTGCCATCGCGTGATGAACGTGATGAACGTGATGAACGTGATGACGTCGTGGCGTGATTGCGCAGCATGTTGATAGCTTGGTGGAATAAGTGGCAGCAATTGCGCAGGCAATCAAGCCTTGCGAGCATCACCCAGCGCCGCGCCATCAACGATGAATTGTGGCAAACCACAGTTGCCTCGCTGCCCTTTATTGCCTCACTTAACGCGCCTGATCTGAGCCGGCTTCGCATTCTCGTTAGCCTGTTTTTAGACAGCAAAGAATTCTCCGGCGCGCATGGCATGCATGTCAGTGATGCGCAGGCCGTGATGGTCGCTGCGCAGGCTTGTTTGCCCATCCTTCATATCGCCCCGCCAGATCGCCCCGATCTCGCGCTCGCGTGGTACGACAGTTTTGTAGGCATCGTCTTGCATGCGAGCGAGGTGAGGGCGCAGCGCGAATGGATCGACGAAGATGGCATCTCGCACCAAGGCAGCGAAGATTTAACCGGCGAAATGCTCGAGGGCGGCCCGCTCATGCTCAGCTGGAGCGATGTGGCTGCGGCTGGCAATTTGGCAGATCTTGCCTACAACGTCGTCATCCACGAATTCATCCACGTCATGGATCTGCGTGACGGCTTGCCCGATGGCTGCCCGCCTATGCCCGCAGAGCAGCGCCGCGAATGGCTTGCTACGCTGCAAGCCGAATACGAGCGGTTTTGTGAAGCCAGCGAGGCTTGGCAGCGTTTTGGCAGTATGGCTGCCTCACAAGGCCTGCAAGCGCCTTTGCTCGATCCTCTGCTCGACTCATATGGCGCGACATCCATCGATGAATTCTTCGCCGTTGCTGCAGAAGCCTACTTCGTAAAACGCGAAGCTTTTTTCAAAAGCTATGCCCACTTGGGCGCTTTATTCAACGAATTTTTTTCTCCCAACAGATAAGCCTTACAGTTCAGGCGCACGACATCTCTCTTGTCGAAGCGCCCAAATCATGACCAACAAATTCTCAAGAAAAAGCCTCGCCTTCCTAATGCAAGCGGGCCAACAGACTGATCCCGACTGGCTTGATGCGCAGGGTATTCAATACGACAAGCTCATCAAAACGCCTTTCGTCGAACTCGCGTTTGGCCTAAAAGCTGCACTGCAGCCGCTCTTGCCTGACTATCATTTCCCGACACAGGGTATCGGCCGCATTAAAAAGACAGCTAACAAAATCGTTGATGGCATGCCTTACTACAAAGATTGGTTATCCATCTCGGCTGCCCGGCCACCTGCCTCACGCTTTGAGAGAAATCCGCATTTGTTCTTCGGCATGTTGCCAAACATTCCGCCTTACATGGGCGTGGTGGTGGCTGGCGGTTTGTTCATGCCTTCTGGCCCGCAACTCAAGAAGATGCGCATCGCTATTGCAGAAAACGCCAGTGCGTTTCATGCCTTGTTTGAAGACCGTGATTTTCAAAAGCGTTTCAAGGGAGAATTTGCACGAGACGCGGTAACTTCCCGAATTCCGCGAGGATTTGATGCCAACCATCCCGATGTGGATTGGCTGATGCTGAAGAGTTTTTTGGTGAAGAAAAACCTCACTGCTGCACAATTTACCTCGCCCGATTTGCTTGCCTCAATCGTTGAAGATTTCAAGCAACTTGCCAGGCTCAATCGTTTGATAGAAGCCGTATTGGACTGAACGTCGCGCGAATATCCGCAGCGTCTGCGCTGACTACAGCATTATCCTGAGAGCTTGATATCAAAGAATCGAAATGATATCATTGATGGCAATAGAAAACTTCTTGCAAGGAGAATCATCATGCCCGCCGTCACCGTCCGCAATATCCCCGAAGCAACCCATCGTGCTTTACGCTTGCGTGCCGCCAATTCAGGCCGCAGTACGGAAGCAGAGATTCGCTATATTTTGGAGGAGGCCATACAGCCGCCTCAGGAGCGGATGAAGCTCGGTTCTGCAGTCCACAAAATTGCGATGAAGCATGGCGGCTTCGAGTTAGAACTCCAGCGAAGTAAAGAGCTACCGCGTGCAGCGGTGTTTGATTGAAGTTGATACATGATCGTACTTGACACGAATGTTGTCTCTGAAGTCATGCGGCCTGAGCCAAATGCTCGCGTGCTCGATTGGTTAGACGCGCAGCTCGCCGAAACGCTCTACATCACCAGCATCACATGGGCTGAGTTGACCCTCGGCCTTGAGAGCATGCCAGCAGGCAAGCGAAAAAATAGTCTTGTCGATTCACTCAAAGCCATCCGCTCAGAGATATTTGGAGATCGCATTTTGCCGTTTGACGAAGCAGCAGCCGCACACTACGGAAAACTCATGGTGATGACGCAGAAAAAGGGGCAGATCCTAGGCATGCCAGACGGACAAATAGCCGCCATCGCAGTTGCTCAACGAATGATTGTCGCAACGCGCGACGCATCGCCATTTAAAGCTGCTGGATTGAGAGTGATTGATCCTTGGGAAAGCAGATGAATCGCTTGGGTATTCGCAGCTTAGTTGGCAATTTCATTTGCCGGTTAACGTCAAGGTCATTTAGATGCGCGAGTATTCCGAGAGGGTTTCGCTTCTTGGGCAGTTTGACTCTGTGAGACTGGATAAGAATAGATGTTAACTTTTTTGGGAAATTCTGCTTGCATTTGCACTGGTAGTCGGCTGGGAAAAACCAGCAACCAAAGTAAGAAGACTGGTCCTAAAACAGGTATCAATGCCAGCATTGCAAGGCCAATTTTGTAATACGTTGGATCCGGACGTTTACACAAATAAAACAGTAGCAACAGAGAAATCCCAATGGATGCTGTGATGGCAACCATGCCGCCCATGCCGATGTCAACGTTAAGCATTTTATTACTTGGCTTTTCTGGGCGGTAAGCCTGTGTGCTGCGTTAGCATCGCGCCTTTGTGTGGCTGTGTTGATGCGCTAGTTGAAGCTGCTACACCACCCGTGCGGCCTTTGGTTTTGAGGCCTGGTGCAAAAGAATTTTTCTTCCTCGCGCTCACATAAGTGCCGTCCGTGACGGGTTGGAAAGTAGGAATCAAGTGATGCTTGCCGTTGCCGATCAGATCGGCTCTGCCCATGGCTTTTAAGGCTTCTCGTAGCAGTGGCCAGTTGTTGGCATCGTGGTAGCGCAGGAAGGCTTTGTGGAGGCGGCGGCGTTTGTCGCCTTTAACGATGTCTACCGATTCGCTGTCGCGGCTGATTTTGCGCAGGGGGTTTTTGGCGCTGTGGTACATCGCGGTGGCTGTGGCCATCGGCGATGGATAGAACGTTTGCACTTGATCGGCACGGAAGCCGTTTTTCTTGAGCCAGACGGCTAGGTTCATCATATCTTCATCGCGCGTGCCGGGGTGGGCGGCGATGAAATAGGGGATGAGGTATTGCTTTTTGCCAGCCTCTTCGCTGTATTTGTCGAAGAGGGCTTTGAATTTATCGTAGGTGCCCATGCCGGGCTTCATCATTTTCGAGAGCGGGCCGCCTTCGGTGTGCTCGGGGGCGATTTTGAGATAGCCGCCGACGTGGTGCGTGACGAGTTCTTTGACGTATTCGGGGCTCTCTACAGCGAGGTCATATCTCACGCCGGATCCAATCAAGATTTTCTTAACGCCCGGTAGCGCGCGGCCTTTGCGGTAGAGCTGGATCAGGCTTTCGTGGCTGGTGTTGAGATTGGAGCAGATGCCGGGATAGACGCAGCTGGGCTTGCGGCATGCGGCCTCGATCGCGGGGCTCTTGCAGCCGATGCGATACATATTGGCCGTGGGCCCGCCCAGATCGCTCACGATGCCGGTGAAGCCGGGCACGGTGCGCATCGTCTCCACCTCGCGCAAGATGCTCTCTTCGCTGCGGCTTTGGATGATGCGGCCTTCGTGCTCGGTGATGGAGCAAAATGTGCAGCCGCCAAAGCAGCCGCGCATGATGTTGACGGAAAAGCGGATCATCTCCCAAGCGGGGATTTTAGTTTCGCCGTCGTGTTTGCCGTTCGCGTCTGCATAGCTTGGATGCGGTGATCTTGCATACGGCAGATCGAAGACCAAATCCATCTCCGCAGTGGTCAGCGGAATCGGTGGCGCGGTGACCCAGACGTCTTGCGCAGTGGTGCCTGTACCGTGTTGTTGCACGAGGGCGCGCGCGTTGCCAGGGTTGGTCTCCAGATGCAACACTCGATTGGCATGCGCATAAAGCACCGGATCGTCTTTCACCGCTTCATAGCTGGGCAGACGCACGACGGTTTTGTCGCGCGGCGTGTTGGCCATGCCGTTTTTGCGCTGCACGGCGTTTTGCAAAGCGGGGTTGGGCACGAAGGTGAGTGGCTTGATCAGTGGGGTTTGAATTTGTGTGCCGTACCCATTCTTTAAGCCTTTTAGCAATGTAGCCGGCGTAGAACCTGTGTGAGGCGCTACCAAATTGATAGTGTTCTCGCTGCCATCTTGCACGCAACTGCCACCTTGGCTTTTGGCTAAATCCGAGCTCATCATGTACGGGTTGACGTGTTGATCAACGCGCCCCGGCTCATCGACGCTGGTGGAATCGACTTCAAACCAGCCTTCAATCGAGCTGCGGCGAACAAAGGCCGTGCCGCGCACATCGGTGATGTCTTCGATTTTTTCTTTGCGGCCTAAGCGATGCGCGATCTCAACAATGGCGCGCTCTGCATTGCCGTAAAGCAAGATGTCGGCTTTACTATCAAGCAACACCGAGCGGCGCACTTTGTCTTGCCAATAGTCGTAGTGCGCGATCCGGCGCAAGCTGCCTTCAATACCGCCAAGCACGATGGGCACGCCGGGATACGCTTCTTGGCAACGCTGCGAATACACGGTTGATGACCTATCAGGTCGTTTGCCGCCCATGCCGCCTGCCGTGTACGCATCATCACTGCGGATTTTGCGATCCGCCGTGTAGCGGTTGATCATGGAATCCATGTTGCCCGCTGTCACGCCGAAGAAGAGATTGGGTTTGCCCAAAGCTTTGAAGGGCGCGGCGCTTTGCCATTCGGGCTGCGCGATGATGCCGACGCGAAAGCCTTGGTTTTCTAGCATGCGGCCGATCACGGCCATGCCGAAGCTGGGGTGATCGACATAGGCATCACCGGTGACCAAAATGATGTCGCAACTGTCCCATCCGAGCGCTTCCATCTCAGAGCGAGACGTGGGTAAAAATTTGGCCACGCCAAATCGCTGCGCCCAATATTTGCGATAACTGGCCAGTGGCTTGGCATCGCGGGGGAAGAGCGATACGTCGCTAAAAATGGCTGGGCGTGCGGTCATAGGCCTCTATTGTAAGTTTGCACAGCGTATGCCGTGAAATAAGGCTTGAAATGAAGTTGTTTTACGTTTTTGAAGACGCGGTGCTGTGCATCATCTGGGCTTCAAATTCAGACGTGAATTCAGTCAAGCACTAAAACAGGAAAAAGCTTCAACTTGAATTATGATGTAACCCGTAAGTATTAGATGTATTCTAGTCATGGCAATTATGTGCTGAAAATTCAGCAAAAGTATTCATTCAATGTCAACAAGTTCGTTTTTCGGAGAATCATCGCATGTCGCGTTTGACCATCCGAACTATCTTCCACTGGTCGGGAGCTCGGCGCAGCAGGCAGCTGAGTTGTTGATGCGAAAAGGCCGCATGCTTGTGCCTATGCTAAGCCAAGCAGAGGCTCAAAAGATGGTGGCTTTCATGAGCCTTGAGCATTTCAAGCCGGGCAGCGTGATAACTTTCACTTCAAAGAATGATGATGCCGTTCGGCTCATGCTGATTCTCATGGGCGAGGCCAATATTCGCATGCGCCCGCAATTTGGCGAGCAGCAAACGTCTGTCGATTCTCCGTTGGGGCGTGCCCAGGCGAAATGGTTTAACGTGAGTGAGGGCTCGACGCTGGGCTTGGTGCATGCGTTTTCCGGCCTGACGAGTCGCTTCGTGGCGCAGGTGGTCGCCGAGACGTTTGTGGCATCACTCTCGCGCATTGCTTTGCAGCAAATGAAAAAGCAGGATCCAGCTGTGGCACTGCGTTTTATGGAAATCACCGCGCTTGAATTGGCTTTGGTCGCGCTAGATCACGAGAAAAGCTTGGTGGCATTGACCAATGTGGCTCGCAGCATGCAAAGCCATATCGATGAGGAATCTGGCCAGACTGCGCCAACGCCATTGTTTGACTTAGACAACGCTTAAACACGCTGAACGCTCATAAAACGAGGTGGAGAGAGACGACTCTGCGTCAAGTCAGAAGCTAAGACAGACGCATAATCAACTCATGCTCCCCGTCCGTTCTCAAAAAATTATATCTGCGACACCACAATCGCAGGCTGAAACAACAAACAAGCCGAACTCCAAAACTGAGCTTTTTCTGACTTTCTCCAGCATCGCTTTGCAAGGCTTCGGAGGAGTGCTCACGATCATTCAGCGCGAGATGGTGGACAAGCGCCGCTGGCTGACAACACAAGAGTTTGCAGAAGACTGGGCTGTCTCGCAAATTTTGCCCGGCGGCAACGTGGTCAATCTTTGCATCATCTTGGGCAATCGTTATTTCGGCTGGCGGGGGGCATTGGCAGCACTCGCTGGTATTTTGTTGCCGCCACTTGCCATCGTGTTGCTACTTGCCACGGCTTACAACCAATATGTGCATCTGCCAGAAGTGGCTGGCGCAGTGCGCGGCATGGGCGCGGCAGCGGCTGGCTTGATCGGCGCGGTGTCGCTCAAAATGCTGGTCGGTTTGAAGCGAAATGAGCTTGGAAAGCTCGTGTGTACTGCGCTGATCGCTATCACATTTATAGCGGTCGGCTTGCTGCGTTGGCCGTTGGTGTATGTGGTGCTCGGGCTGGGTGCGCCGGCTTTTGCGTATGCAGCATGGATCATTAAGCGGCGTGAGAAAGAAGCCGGAGAGGGCAACGTATGAGTTGGGATGTTTGGCTTTCGCTCTTCACGCACTTCACACTGCTCTCGTTGCTTGCTGTGGGCGGCGCGATCACCACGATGCCTGATATGCAGCGTTATGTGGTGCATGAGCAGGGCTGGCTGGGCAGTGCGCAATTTGCCAGCTGCATTGCAATTGCTCAGGCCGCGCCAGGCCCCAATGTGCTCTTCATCGCGTTGATCGGCTGGCAGATTGGCTTGGCGCTGGGCGGCACTTACCTTGATGCCGTGGCCGGATTATTGGCGACATTTATCGGCATCGTCATTCCCAGCAGCACACTCACCTTCGCAGCTACACGCTGGCTGCAAAACAATGCTAAGCATGTGATAGCGCAGGCCAGCAAAGCGTCATTAGCTCCGATTTCGATAGCGCTTTTGCTTGCTACCGCGTGGCTCTTGGCCAGTGCTCACAGCACGTCTGCCAAAGCTTGGCCTCTGTGGATTTTTACCCTTGCTGCTTTACTGCTCGCTTGGAAAACCAAGATTCATTTGCTGCTGATTTTGGGAGCAGGGGCCTTGCTAGGCATGTTTGGCATCATTTGAAATGAGCGCCGCCATCACACTTCGCCGGCCCACACCGCATGAATTGCCCGCCGATCTCGCATGGGTCACGCAGCAACATGGCCGAATTTACGCGCAAGAATACGGCTGGAATGCGGAGTTTGAAACGCTGGTGGCAGGCATTTGCGAGGATTACGCAAGGAATTTGCAACCCGCTTGGGAGCGCTGCTGGATCGCGGAGATGGGCGGCGTTCGAGTCGGCAGTGTGTTTGTGGTGAAGCAAGATGAGCACACCGCCAAGCTGCGCATGCTGATTCTCACACCAGAGGCGCGAGGCACTGGCCTTGGCGGTCGATTGAGCGATGAGGCGATCCAGTTTGCACGCAGCAAGGGCTATAAAAAAATGGTGTTGTGGACGAATTCTTGCCTGACAGCCGCGCGAAGCATTTACGAAAAACGGGGATTTAAGTTGTTGGCAAGCGAGCCGTATCAAGGATTTGGGAAAGATGATTTGGTGAGCGAGACTTGGGAGTTAGTGCTTTAGCTGCGCAACAAGCTATCTCAATACGCCGCGTTTTTTGAAAGAGTTTGCCATCCAATACAAGGCCCCTGGGATAAAGATAAAGCTCGTCAAAAAAGCGATTTGCAGTGCGCCCAACAGCTTGAAAAAGCCGAGTTCGGCGTCTAGCGCATAGCGCGCAACATATGCGATCAACGAGATCAGTAAAATCAATCTGGCGCTGTCTTTACGCCTGAGCAGCAGCACGCAGCCCACGACTCCTGCTGTAGCGCTCACCGCAGACGCCGCGTAATGGAGCCACACAGGCAACTTCACATAAAACGCCGCCTGCTCAAACGTCATGCCTGCTTTGACTAGCGAATCAACCAGACTATTAGCGTTGTTCACAAACTGTACTGCGGCAAATGAATTCCACGCGAAGCCCAAAGACGCAACCACCCAGAACCATGCGAGAGCTGCGGGTTGTGGCACTTCTTTCATAGGTCGAATGTCGATTTTTTAACGCTACAAAAGCATTAACTCATCAAAAAAATAAAACGCATTCCACACATTTAACGCGGGTTCTCAAAAAATACATAGTTCGATGCGTAATCGCTCACCTCAAAATACACGCGCTTCTCGCCCGGATCGACGAGCATGTTCAGGTTTTCGTCGAGCACGCCGTAGCCAAAGCGATAAGGACGCGGCTTGTTGTCATCCGTGCCCATAGCTGTGGAGAGTTTGTCAATTTTGATGAAGCGGCGCACGAGCTTGTCGCCAGCGTAGATTTCCAACACGCCATTTGTGCCCGTCCAGTTTTGGATGTCACGCTGAATTTTGTTTTGCTGTTCTTGGGTGCAACTCATCACAAGCAGTGATGTACACAAAATAGCTGCAATTTTTGCCAGATGCATTGATTTCATAGATTTTCCTCAAATTGATGTGAACTGCTAAGCCGCATTGTCCTATGCAAATCAGATGCGACAAAACGCACGATGTTGGTGCAATGCACTATTTTCGTGCATCGACGAATGCGCTCACTGGGCATAGTTCGCGCCGAGTCATTGCAAATAACGCAGGAAAATAGCGCACAATCTATGTTTTTCTCTAAGCATAACTCGCACTGTTCTGTGGCATAAAAAGTGCATACACTTTTAGCACTGAGCATCAGCCAGCCCATTTTTATCCAACCAACCAGGAGCATTTGATGGCCAAGACCGTCGCAGACGTAATCAAGATGGTGAAAGAAAACGAAGTGAAATTCGTTGATTTCCGTTTCACCGATACCAAAGGCAAAGAGCAGCACGTCACCGTGCCCGTCTCGCACTTTGATGAAGACAAATTCAAAGAAGGCCACGCGTTTGATGGCTCATCGATTGCCGGTTGGAAAGGCATTGAAGCCTCTGACATGCTCTTGATGCCTGACCCGAACACCGCCAACATTGATCCTTTCTTTGAAGAGACGACGATGATTTTGAGCTGCGATGTGCTCGAACCGGGCGACGGCAAAGCGTATGACCGCGATCCACGCTCGATTGCCAAGCGCGCAGAAGCCTACCTCAAGGCTTCCGGCATGGGCGACACCGCCTACTTCGGCCCAGAGCCAGAATTTTTCATCTTCGACGACGTGCGTTGGGGCTCCGACATGAGCGGCTCCTTCGTCAAAGTGGACGAATACGAAGCGCCTTGGAACACGGGCAAGAAAATCGAAGGCGGCAACAAAGGCCACCGCCCAACCGTCAAAGGCGGCTATTTTCCAGTGCCACCCGTTGACAGCACGCAAGACATGCGCGCCGAAATGTCTCTGATTCTCGAATCAGTTGGCATCCCGGTTGAAGTGTTTCACCATGAAGTCGCTGGCGCTGGCCAGAATGAAATCGGTACACGATTTAGCACGCTCGTACAACGCGCTGACTGGACGCAGCTGATGAAATACGTCGTGTGGAACGTGGCCAATGCCTATGGCAAAACCGCGACCTTCATGCCAAAACCCCTCGTTGGCGACAACGGCTCGGGCATGCACGTTCACCAGTCGGTTTGGAAAGACGGCAAGAATCTGTTTGCTGGCAACGGCTATGCAGGCCTGTCTGATTTCGCGCTGTACTACATCGGCGGCATCATCAAGCATGCCCGCGCTTTGAATGCGATCACCAACCCAGGCACTAACAGCTACAAGCGCCTCGTGCCCGGTTTTGAGGCACCTGTGAAACTGGCTTACAGCTCACGCAATCGCTCCGCTTCGATCCGCATTCCACACGTTGCATCTGACAAAGCTCGCCGCATTGAGGCGCGCTTCCCGGATCCGCTGATGAATCCGTATCTCGGCTTCGCCGCATTGCTGATGGCAGGCCTTGACGGTGTGGAAAACAAAATCCATCCGGGCGAAGCCGCCACGAAGGATCTTTACCATCTGCCGCCAGAGGAAGATGCAAAAGTGCCAACCGTGTGCCACAGTTTGGATCAAGCGCTCGATTATTTGGACAAAGGCCGTGGCTTCTTGACCAAAGGCGGTGTGTTCTCTGACAGCATGATCGACGCTTACATCGAGCTCAAGATGCAAGAAGTCACGCGTTTCCGCATGACGACGCATCCAATTGAATTTGATATGTATTACTCGCTGTAATCCCTTACAGTGTGACGAAAAAAGGACGGTTTACCGTCCTTTTTTTGTGAATAAATCCATATGTGACAACAAGTTATTTGTGATATTTGAGAAATTGCTTCATACTGCGAATTCCATCTCAAAAGGTGATTGAGGCGATGCTATGAATTATTTAATACAAAATCAGTCGAAAGTCGGCGTCAAAACTGCGTGGAGTGCTCCTGTTTTTGTAGCGTTCGCAGCATGTAGCCTGCTCACACACGCGCATGCGCAAGAAAAGGTTTTTCGCTGCGGAAACGAATACACCAACAACGCCACGACGGCCGCTCAGCAAGGTTGCAAGTTAGTCGAGGGCGGCAACTTCACAGTCGTCACTGCGCCCAAGCCGCGTGCTGCCGCAAATAGCGCTGAGGTGAAAGTGGCCACCGCGCCGCAAGCAGGCAGCACTGCGCCTGCGCCCAGTCGTATCGACACAGCAGAGCAACGCAGCCGTGATTCAGATTCCCGTGCCATCCTCGAATCTGAGCTGAAGAAAGTCGAGGCCAAGCAAGCAGAACTGCTCAAGGAATACAACAATGGCCAGCCCGAAAAACGCGGGCCTGAGATGCGAAACAACCAACTCTATCTTGACCGCACAGCAGAGATAAAAGCGCAGATCGCCCGCAATGACAGCGATATCGCCGGCATTAAACGCGAGATTGGCCGCACCCAAGCATCCAAATAGATGCTCTGCTGCGACTACGATAGAGGGGCTTGAATTTCAAGCCCTTTTTTATTTCTGAAAGCATTTTGTGCCTCGCATTCGCTTCCAAGCATTTGATCTGCTTTCCAGTCTGGTGGCTGTGGTCGATTTGAGTGGCCGAGTCATCTGCGCTAACTCCGCTTTGGAAGATGCTTTAGGCGCTTCGCGCCGCGCGATTGAAGGCAGCGATTTGGCGGGTGATTTTGGCGAGCCGCGAGAGTTGATAGAAGCTCTGAACGGCGTAGCTGCCAATGCCTTTGCATCCCTAAGATATGACGCGCTCCTGCTGCCTAAGCATGGTCACACAGGTGCATCGCTTGCCTCAGAGCCAATTCCTGTGCATGTGATCGTCACGCAAACCGAAGAGCGGGGCGAAGTAATTATAGAAATGCTGCCTCAAGAGCAGCAGGAAAAACTTGACCGCGAAGAGCGCAATGCCACGCAGGCGCTGGCCAACAAAGAGCTCATTCGTAATCTCGCCCATGAGATCAAAAATCCGCTAGGCGGCATTCGTGGTTCGGCGCAGCTCTTGCAAATGGAGCTCGAAAGCTTAGATAAAGCCAAGAGCCTCACCGAATACACCCAAGTCATCATCCATGAAGCCGATCGTCTGCAAACCTTGGTGGATCGCCTGCTGGAGCCGCATCGCAAGCCGCGCGAGATTGGCGATGTGAATATTCATGAGGTGTGTGAGCGAGTTCGCGCCTTGATCGTGGCCGAATTTCCCAAAGGCTTGAAAGTCATCCGCGATTACGACATTTCGATTCCCGATTTTCGGGGCGATAAAGAGCAGTTGATACAAAGCGTGCTCAATATTGCCCACAACGCGGCTCAGGTGCTCTGCGACCGCATCGTCCAAGGGGACGCACAGGTGGTTTTCAAAACCCGCATCGCACGGCAAATCACGTTGGCCAAGCGTCGCCACAAGCTGGCACTGGAATTGCATATCACTGACAACGGGCCTGGCATACCGCCTGAGATCAAAGACCGCATTTTCTATCCGCTGGTCAGTGGCAGAGAAGGCGGCTCAGGTCTGGGGCTGACACTGGCTCAGACTTTCGTGCAGCAGCATGAAGGTTTGATTGAGGTGGAAAGCCAGCCCGGACGAACGCAATTCATCATCACCATTCCGTTGCCGTGAAAAACATTGCCCAAAAGGCGTTGCATAACGATTGAAAGAAGCCCATAGCATGAAACCCATTTGGATTGTTGACGACGATCAATCGATCCGCTT
Source organism: Variovorax sp. (assembly GCA_043720775.1). Lineage (GTDB taxonomy): Bacteria > Pseudomonadota > Gammaproteobacteria > Burkholderiales > Burkholderiaceae_C > JANMDU01. The sequence goes on from JAYSRZ010000033.1 coordinate 18,014, forward strand.
TGTGCTGGAAAAAGCCTTAGCGCGAGAAGACCTGCCCACGCGCAGCTTCACGAATCCGCGCGATGTGTTGTCTGCATTGAAAGATGCCGGCGAATCAGACTCCGATGAGCCCATGCCTCAGGTGCTGATCAGCGATATCCGCATGCCCGGCGGCTCGGGCCTGGATTTGATCGCCAAGATCAAAGAGATGATGCCCAGCTTACCCATCATCATCATGACGGCGTTTTCTGATCTCGACAGCGCAGTGAGTGCGTTTCAAAAAGGCGCGTTTGAATATTTACCTAAGCCATTTGATATTTCCAAAGCGGTGGAGCTGATTCGCCGTGCTGTGAGCGAGAGCCAGCGTGAGGAAGTTGCTGCCGATACCTCCAAACAATCAAGTCAAGAAATGCTCGGCCAAGCACCTGCAATGCAAGATGTGTTTCGCGCGATTGGCAAGCTTGCGACAAGCAATGTCACGGTGCTGATTACCGGCGAATCCGGCTCGGGCAAAGAGCTGGTGGCGCGCGCGCTGCACAAGCATTCGCCGCGCGCGCAAGCCTCTTTCATAGCGATCAACACCGCTGCCATTCCCAAAGATTTGCTCGAATCCGAGCTGTTTGGGCATGAGCGGGGTGCATTCACCGGAGCGCAGACGATGCGCCGAGGCCGCTTTGAGCAAGCTGATGGAGGCACGCTATTTTTGGATGAAATTGGCGATATGCCTTTTGATCTGCAAACACGACTTTTGCGCGTTTTAAGCGATGGGCATTTCTATCGCGTGGGCGGCCACAGCCCCGTCAAATCCAATGTGCGCGTGATTGCGGCGACGCATCAAAACCTGGAGCAGCGCGTCAAAGAGGGCAGCTTTCGAGAAGATCTTTTTCACCGTTTAAATGTGATCCGCCTGCGGTTGCCAGCACTGCGCGAGCGGCGCGAAGACATCGCAGATTTGGTCAAGCACTTTCTGCAAGTCAGTGCCAAACAGCTCGGCGCGGAACCTAAGCGCATCTCTGCGGCAGCGTTGGTTAAAGTGAGCCAATTCGATTTCCCCGGCAATGTGCGCCAGCTAGAAAACATGTGCCATTGGCTCACCGTGATGGCGCCAGCACAGACGATTGATGTGAAGGATTTGCCGCCCGAGGTGTGTGGTGAGGCTGAGCACGTAGCGCAAATTGAGACTCCTCATTCATCATTAGCCGCTATTAATTCAGTAGCACCTCACGCAGTAAGTACGCTGGCTATTGATGCTTTTTCTTTAAAAAATGCGGCTGACAGCGAGATCGAACCGCTTGCGAGCTCGCCATTGCATGAAAAAGCGCAAGCGCACAGCATGAAAGCTCGCGGTGATTGGGAAAGTGAGTTGGAGCGCGAAGCCTTGGCTTTACTTGCGGGCGAAGAAGGCACAACGTGGGACGTCCTCACGCGCCGCTTCGAAGCTCGCCTGATCCAAGCCGCGCTGGCCACCACACGCGGCCGCCGAATCGAAGCCGCCGTCAAACTCGGCATTGGCCGCAACACCATCACCCGCAAAATTCAGGAGCTCGGGTTGGAGTAGCCCGAAGGGCTGCGGCTAGGGTTTGGCGATGATTTGACCTGCGCAGGGCGGCTTAGAATCTCGTGCTATGCACAAAGCCCTTATCACAGGTAGCGGTCTGTATCGGCCACCGCACCGCATCAGCAACGCCGAGCTCGTCACATCTTTCAATGCTTATGCAGAGCGTTTTAACGCTGAGCATGCTGCTGAAATTACCGCCGGTTCCGTACAGGCCGTCACGCCATCAAGCGTAGAGTTCATCGAAAAAGCCAGTGGCATCAAGAATCGCTATGTGATTGACAAAGAAGGCGTGCTTGATCCGAAGCGGATGTATCCGCGCATTCCTGCTCGCACTGATGATCAGCCCAGCTTGATGGCAGAGATTGCTGGCGTTGCCGCGCGGCAGGCTTGCGAGCAGGCTGCTATTTTCCCCAGCCAAATTGATGCGGTGTATTGCGCGGCGGCCAATATGCAGCGCGCTTACCCAGCGATGGCTTGCGAGATTCAGGCTTTGCTGGGCGCGCAAGGCTATGGTTTTGATATGAATGTGGCTTGCTCATCGGCCACCTTTGGCATTGAGCAGGCGGTGAATGCGGTGCGAGGCGGCAGCGCGCGTTGTGCGCTTGTGGTGAGCCCGGAAATCACTTCTGCGCATTTGGAGTGGCGCGATC
>JAYSRZ010000034.1:0-20169 GCA_043720775.1 Variovorax sp.
CTGCCAAGAAAGCTGCGAAAGCACCCGCTGCCCCTGCGGCTCAGACGACTCTGAACCCGCAGGCTGCCTGGCCGTTTCCAACAGCCAGCAAGCCCTGATTGGGTTTGAGCAACTGAAAAACCCGCCATGTGAATGGCGGGTTTTTTTATTGTTGATGCAAAGATCTACAGACTTCAGGTTTTCAACTTGCAGAGATACCGGTTGGAAACAACCAAATCAGTGCTGTTGTCATCGTCAGATAACGCAGAAATTTGCCGATCAACATATAGCCAACACACGGCCAAAACGGTAACTTCAACCAACCAGCCACCGCGCAAAGCGGATCACCCAAGATGGGCAGCCATGACAGAAGGCAAGCCTTGGGCCCGAGTTTTTCCAGCCATCTCAGCGCTTTTAGATGCACTGTTTGGCCTCTGTACTTGTTGATGGCGCTATGCGCGCCATAGCCCATCCACCAATCGATTGCGCCGCCAATTGTGTTACCTGCGGTTGCTACAAGAATCGCTGGCCAAAACAAATCAGGATTGAGCTTAATTAACCCAAATACGGCAGGTTCTGAGCCGAGCGGTAGCAGCGTCGCTGAGATCAGCGAAATCACAAAGACCGTGCTGAGGCCGAACTGGGGCAGAGCCAGCCAAGCCATCAATGCAATCATCCAAGACGGTAAATTTTCCATGAGCGTTAGGTGCAGCGGAGTATACTCGTGCCTCTTTTTTCAGCAATTCCCTCCCGCTCCTATCTCCATGACATTTCAGCTCTTAGGTCCCAAAATCGGCCCCTACCAGCTATCCAACGCCGTGTTTGCAGCGCCGATGGCGGGCGTCACGGATTTGCCGTTTCGCAAATTGTGCAAAGCGTTTGGCGCTGGCTATGCGGTCAGTGAGATGGTCACGTCGCGCAAGGATTTGTGGACGAGCTTGAAGACGTCGCGCCGCGCTAATCACGAAGGGGAATCTGCACCGATAGCGGTGCAAATTGCGGGTACAGATGCGGCCATGATGGCTGAAGCGGCCGCCTACAACATTGATCGGGGCGCGCAAATTATTGATATCAACATGGGTTGCCCTGCCAAAAAGGTGTGCAACAAATGGGCGGGCTCAGCCTTGATGCAAGATGAAAAGCTTGCGCTACATATCATTGAGGCGGTGGTGCAAGCGGCGCTGCCGCATGGTGTGCCGGTGACTTTGAAGATGCGAACGGGTTGGTGTGCATCTCAGAAGAACGCACTGAGCATTGCAACAGCTGCGCAAGACGCCGGCATTCAAATGCTCACGATTCACGGTCGCACGCGAGAGCAGGGCTACAAAGGCGTGGCGGAATACGAGACGATCGCTGAGATCAAGAGCCGCCTGAATGTTCCTGTTGTGGCCAACGGTGATGTAGATTCGCCGGAGAAGGCCAAGACTGTGTTGGAATTGACGAAAGCAGATGCCGTGATGATTGGCCGCGCTGCGCAGGGCAGGCCGTGGATCTTTCGCGAGGTCACGCATTTTCTGCGAACAGGTGAACATTTAGCGCCGCCACTGGTGGCAGAAGTGCGCCGCGCGATGCTGGCGCATTTGCTGGAGCATTACGCGCTGTATGGTGAGTCTAGTGGTGTGCGTAGTGTGCGCAAGCATATTGGTTGGTACACGCGCGATTTGCCGGGCGGAGAGGCTTTTCGGCAAGCGATGAATGCTGTGGACGATGCGAAGCAGCAGCATCAGGCTGTGAGCGATTATTTTGATAAATTGGCTTTGCAAACGGATCGGCTGCCCGCTCATCAGAGCAAAGCAGTGGTATTAGAAAATGAAGTGGTTGACTGCTTATGAGCAAGAAAAATATTGAAGACAGTATCCGCCAAGCGCTTGAGGCTTATTTCAAAGATTTGGGCAAAGAATCACCACATGAGCTTTACAGCATGCTACTAGGCATTGTGGAAAAGCCGATGCTAGAAGTGGTCATGCGGCAAGCGGGTAATAACCAGTCTAGAGCGGCTGAGTGGCTTGGGCTCAATCGCAACACGCTGCGCAAAAAACTCGGCGAGCATCAGATGCTGTAGGCGACTTGCTTGCAGCGGATTTATACGATCAAAATTTAGGGAGCGCTCATGCGTGCATTGATTTCGGTATCTGACAAAACCGGTGTGTTGGAGCTCGCTTGCGAGTTGCATGCGCTAAAGGTGGATTTGATCTCCACCGGCGGTACAGCGAAGCTGCTATCTGACAATGGCTTGCCCGTGACGGAGATTGCGCAAGTAACCGGTTTTCCGGAAATGCTAGATGGACGCGTAAAGACTCTGCATCCCAAAGTGCATGGCGGCTTGCTCGCGCGTCGCGATCTGCCAGAGCACATGGCGGCTTTAAAGGAGCATGCTATTGAGCCGATTGATCTTTTGATCGTCAATCTTTATCCGTTTGAAGCTACGGTAGCCAAGCCCGGCTGTACACTGGAAGACGCGATTGAGAATATCGATATCGGTGGGCCGGCGATGGTGCGCAGCGCGGCGAAAAATTGGAAAGATGTGGCAGTGCTTACCGACGCTTCGCAGTATGCAGGCGTGATTACAGAGCTCAAAGAAGGTGGCATTTCGCTGAAGACAAAGTTTGCGCTCAGCGTGGCGGCGTTTAACCGCATCAGCAATTACGATGGCGCAATTAGCGATTATCTATCTGCTATTGATTTGGAAGCGCCTTACGCAGATGGTATGCCGGCTAGGAGCACATTTCCTTCTCAAACGAATGGGCGATTCGTCAAACTTCAAAATTTGCGCTACGGCGAAAATCCGCATCAAGCGGCTGCTTTTTATCGAGACGTTCATCCTGCGCCAGGTTCATTGGTCACGGCCAAGCAGCTCCAAGGCAAAGAGCTGTCGTACAACAACATCGCAGATGCTGATGCAGCTTGGGAATGCGTCAAAAGTTTTGCAGAGCCTGCGTGCGTGATCGTCAAGCATGCCAACCCATGCGGCGTGGCGCTGGGCGCAGATGCGCTGGCTGCTTACAGCAAAGCCTTCCAAACCGATCCGACATCCGCATTTGGCGGCATCATTGCATTGAATTGCGCACTCGATGAATCCGCTGCTTTGCAGATCTCCAAGCAATTCGTCGAAGTGTTGATCGCACCAGCGTTCAGTACGGAGGCTTTGGCAGTTTTTAAAGCGAAGGCGAATGTGCGTGTCTTGCAGATTGACTTGCCGAAATTAGATGGGGACACAGTTTGGGACAAAGGCCAAAATGCGATGGACATCAAACGCATTGGCTCAGGCCTTTTGATGCAGACGGCCGATAACCACGAGCAAAAGCTAGCGGATCTGAAAGTCGTGACTCAGTTGCAGCCCACACCTCAGCAACTACAAGATATGCTGTTTTCTTGGAAAGTGGCTAAGTTTGTGAAATCCAACGCCATCGTGTTTTGCAAAGACGGCATGACCATGGGCGTGGGCGCAGGCCAGATGAGCCGCTTGGATTCAGCTCGGATTGCGAGCATCAAAGCGGGGCATGCAAATCTAAGCTTAGCCGGCTCAGCAGTTGCCTCTGACGCATTCTTTCCATTCCGTGATGGCTTGGATGTCGTCGTCGATGCCGGCGCTGTTTGCGTGATTCAACCGGGCGGCAGCATGCGAGATCAAGAAGTGATTGATGCGGCCAATGAGCGCAAAGTCGCGATGGTGTTCACAGGTGTTCGGCACTTTAGACACTAACTGGCGGCCTGCAACATGATGATCGCGTTACGTGAGGCGCTACATAAATAATAGCAACTCACGCAGTATCTACGTGGGAAACCCCCCAGAACACTTAAAAATCAAGGATTCAAAGCAGCAATGCCAGCTTTGGCAATCTGCGCATCTTCATTCGATTTCACACCGCTGACGCCGACGGCTCCAATCACTTGGCCATCTTTCACGATCGGAACACCGCCTTCGAGCATGCCAGATAACGCAGGTGCGCTCAAAAAGCTTGTGCGGCCTTGATTAATGATGTCTTCATAAATCTTGCTCTCCCGGCGGCCTAGTGCAGCAGTGTGCGCTTTTGCGGGAGCGATGTGTGCGGAAACTGCTGCTACGCCGTCCAAGCGCTGCAGGCCCAGCAGATGACCACCATCGTCGACCACTGCAATGGTCACAGCCCAATTGTTGGCCAGTGCTTCTTTCTCAGCCGCAGCCAAAATACTTTTAACATCCGCTGCTTCTAAAACGAATTTGCTTTTCATAAGATTTCCAGATTATTAGATGATTGAAGTCAGTAGCTTAACTTAAGCACCGCGTGGCAATCGAGAGAGCTGAGCAGAAAGCATGAAGAAAATCCATACAAGGCGTCGGGTATCGCGTGGCACACACGAAGCGCGTGATTTATTCTAAAATCCAACTATCCCGTTCAGTACAGCGGTCAAAAGGAGTAATTTATGAGCGATCCCATTGTTTTGAATCCAGGCGCCATTCTCGGCGGCGCAGAGCGCAATCGCGTACTGCGCAACACGTATTGGCTTTTAGCATTGAGTCTGCTGCCCACGGTGCTAGGTGCATGGTTAGGCGTGTCAACAGGCATCACTAAAGGCTTGAGTGGCTGGATGGGCATGATCGTCTTTTTCGCTGGTGCGTTTGGTTTCATGTACGCCATTGAAAAAACTAAAAACTCAGCGGCTGGCGTACCTGTGCTTCTTGCATTCACCTTCTTCATGGGCTTGATGCTGTCGCGCATGATCGGCCATGTGCTGGGCTTTAAAAATGGTGGTGAGCTCATCATGACGGCATTTGCTGGTACAGCTGGTATTTTTTTCGTCATGGCCTCGCTCGCCAGCGTCATCAAGCGCGATCTATCAGGCATGAGCAAATGGCTGTTTGTGGGCGCATTGGCTGTGATGGTGGGCGGCATCATCAATGTTTTTATCGGTTCAACCGTGGGCATGGCTGTGATCAGCGTGATGTGCATCGGCATCTTTTCGGCCTACATGTTGTACGACCTTAAGCAGATCATCGACGGCGGCGAGACAAACTACATCAGCGCGACATTGAATCTGTACATGGATATTTTCAACGTCTTCCAAAGCCTATTGGCGCTACTAGGCATTTTTGGTGGTGATCGTGATTAAGGCGCTTTTCGTTCAGACATGAAAAAAGCGCCCTAGGGCGCTTTTTTCATGGAAAGAATTCTTGCGAATTATTTCTTTGGCTCAACAGCCTTCTTAGCAGCATCAGCAGCAGCACCGGCGGCAGCGCCAGCAGCAGCTTTAGCAGCATCAGCAGCACCTGCGCCAGCAGCCATTGCACCTTTAGCAGCATCAGCAGCAGCACCAGCGGCTGAACCAGCAGCAGCTTTAGCAGCATCAGTTGCGGCACCAGCGGCAGCGCCGGCAGCAGCACCAGCAGCGGTAGCTGCTGCACCGGCTGCAGAAGCAGCACCTGCTGCAGCTTCTGCGACTGGCGCTGCAACTGGGGCCGGTGCTGGCGCAGCAACTGGAGCCGGTGCAGGAGCAGCAGCCTCAGGCTTTTTACCGCAAGCCGCGAGAGCAACAGCAGCCATCAACGAGGCCAAAACGAGGGTCTTTTTCATAGGATAGTCCTTAGTGAATTGAGAAAACAATTTCCAATAGTTTGCCAATACTCTTTTGGGCACTGGCGACGATACAGCAGGCAATGAGCCGGCTCTACTGTTTGTGCAGGGCACTCGACATACCTTCACACAACCCAAGATTATAGCGCGAGCGAACTTAGGCCTGCAAAAAAGTGTAGCAACCGGAGAAAAGATGGCATAAACCGTACGCACTGTTTTAGCCAGCAACGAAGTGAGATGCGTCGCTTGCTTTAAACTAAGCAATTCGCGGTTTTTACCAATGCGCATTTTTTGGTTGTCCCTTGCTCACACCCGCTCGTTACCCTTCAGACATCTCTGACTCTATGCAGGCGCTTATTGCGCTAGACATGGCATGTGTTGATCGCGTCATCGCACAGCGCCTTTCGTCTGATGTGCCGCTGGTGGGTCAAATTAGTAACTACATCATTGCTGCAGGAGGTAAGCGGTTACGGCCCGCACTTTTACTACTGACAAGCGGTGCGTTGGGTTGCACACACCCGGACAGGCATGCACTTGCGGCGACGGTTGAATTTATTCATACAGCAACTCTATTGCATGATGACGTTGTTGATGAATCCACCATGCGCCGTGGCAGGGCCACCGCTAATGAATCGTTTGGAAATGCTGCGAGTGTGCTAGTGGGTGATTTTCTTTATTCGAGAGCTTTCCAAATCATGGTTGAATGCAATTCAATGCGTGTGCTGTCAATCCTGTCTCAAGCGACCAATGTGATCGCTGAAGGCGAGGTGTTGCAGCTCATGAATATGCACGACGCATCATTGGACGAAAAAGGGTATATGTCTGTTATTCGCTCCAAAACGGCCAAATTGTTTGAAGCGAGTGCGCGGATCGGTGCCGTTTTGGCTGAAGCTGATGTGGTGGTTGAGCAAGCGTGCGCTACTTATGGGCAGGCTTTGGGCACGGCATTCCAACTGATTGACGATGCGCTCGATTACGAAGGCGATGCCGCGCGCATGGGTAAAAACATGGGCAATGACTTGCGGGAGGGTAAAGTTACTTTGCCTTTGATTGTGGCTTTGCAAAGAGCGTCACCAACTGATGCGGCGCTGATCCGAAATGCAATCGAAAGCGGTAAAACCACGGGGTTGCCTTTGAGTTTGGATCGTAGTCGGTCTGTGCCGCAATTCAGCAGCATTTTGGACGTTATCCGGCGCACGGATGCGCTAGGAGCAACCCACGCTGCAGCCCGAGCAGAAAGTGAGCGAGCCATTGAGGCGCTTGAGGTTCTACCCGACTCGTCCTTCAAGCGTGCGTTGATCAACCTGAGCCGTCAATCAGTCATACGAACAACATAAATAGGAATTTTGGCAAGTTAAGTCTTGTACGATCAGCCAACGTGGCAGATTAATCATGGATCTATTTGGACTGACGCGAGATGTGGTGTATTCTTGTGGGTATGCTTAGTTAGCGGCTCGAATTGTTGGGTTGGCTAGGTGTTTGAAATTAAACATGGCTGTTGCTGAAAATTCGCTCAACTTTACCTCGTCTGTTGCCTTGCCAGGCACAGCGCGAGCTTTGGTTATGGCTGGAAAGTTGGAGCAAAAAAAAGCTGAAGATGTTTTCCGAAAATCGCAAAGCGGCAAAAATAGCTTCATCGCCGAACTGATCAACTCCGGTGCGATCTCTGCCGCAGATTTGGCGCATACCATGTCTGCCGCATTCGCATCGCCCCTCATTGATTTGGATGCGGTAGATCCGCAGCGTTTGCCTAAAGGCTTGTTAGATGCAAAGCTGTGCCAGAGCTTGCGTGTTGTGGTGCTAGCGAAACGAAACAACAGATTGATTGTCGCCACTGCAGATCCATCCGATCAAACCACAGCAGAAAAAATTAAGTTTGCGACACAAGCGGGCGCTGACTGGGTCATCGCGGAATACGACAAACTCACCAAGCTGGTCGAAGCAACATCTGTGTCTAGCTCGGAAGCGCTCGATACCATTATTGGGTCACCGGGTGATTTTGAATTTGACGAAGCCAGTATGGAGGCTGTTACCGAGGAGCAAGAAGAAGCCGCCACTGATGTTGAGGATGCGCCTGTTGTCAAGTTTCTGCAAAAAATGCTGCTTGACGCCTACGGTATGCGCGCTTCTGACTTGCACTTCGAGCCTTACGAGCACACCTACCGGGTGCGGTTTCGTATTGACGGTGAACTACGCGAGATTGCTTCTCCCCCAGTATCGATTAAAGATAAATTAGCTTCGCGCATAAAAGTCATCTCGAAATTAGACATTTCCGAAAAACGCGTACCTCAAGACGGACGTATGAAGCTCAAAGTCGGCGCGGATCGCGTGATCGACTTTCGCGTTAGCACACTGCCAACGATGTTTGGCGAGAAGATCGTGATTCGTATTCTTGATCCGTCCAGTGCCAAATTAGGCATTGAAGCGCTTGGATATGAAAAGATCGAAAAAGACCGAATCATGGAGGCCATCAGCCGCCCTTACGGCATGATTTTGGTCACTGGCCCAACCGGCTCAGGTAAAACCGTTTCTTTGTATACCTGCCTGAATTTGATGAACAAACCGGGTGTGAACATTGCTACGGCGGAAGATCCTTGCGAGATTAACCTTCCGGGCGTCAATCAGGTGAACGTCAATGATCGTGCTGGGCTGACATTTGCTGTCGCGCTCAAATCATTTTTGCGTCAAGATCCAGATGTCATCATGGTCGGTGAGATCCGTGATTTGGAGACTGCAGATATTGCGATCAAAGCCGCACAAACAGGGCACTTGGTGCTGTCAACCTTGCATACTAACGACGCGCCGACGACGTTGACTCGCATGCGAAATATGGGCATCGCTCCTTTCAACATCGCATCTAGCGTGATTTTGATCACCGCACAACGTCTTGCCCGGCGCTTATGTGCAAACTGTAAAGCCCCAGCTGACATTCCGCAGGAAAACTTGATACAGGCGGGATTCAAAGAAGAGGACATTGACGGCAGCTGGACACCTTTTAAACCTGTGGGCTGCTCGATGTGTAACAACGGCTACAAGGGGCGAGTTGGTATTTATCAAGTGATGCCGATCACGGACGACATGCAGCGCTTGATTTTGGCGGATGCCAGTGCAATGGATATTGCGGAGCAATCGCTAAAAGACGGCGTGCGAAGCCTGAGGCAATCTGCATTGCACAAGGTCAAAACCGGAATGACTTCGCTGGAAGAAGTTATTGCAGTCACAAACGAATAATTGAAGCACTGACTCTACAGGACGGAGACGCCCATGGCCACAGCAGCAAATAAAAAATCAGATGTAAAAGAAGTTGTCTTCGAATGGGAAGGCAAGGATAGAAACGGCAAGAGCGTGCGTGGTGAGCAGCGCGCTGTAAGTGAAAATCAGGTCATGGCTACGCTTCGCAGACAAGGCGTGATTCCCGGTAAGATTAAAAAACGCCGAATGCGCTCGGGCAAGTCCATCAAACCAAGAGATATTGCCATTTTTACGCGTCAGTTGGCTACCATGATGAAAGCTGGCGTGCCTTTGCTGCAATCATTTGATATTGTCGGGCGCGGCAATGCCAACCCAAGCGTTACGAAATTACTCAACGATGTTCGTACCGATGTTGAGACTGGCACTTCTTTGTCTGCCGGATTTCGCAAACACCCCATGTATTTCGATAACCTTTACTGCAACCTTGTAGAGGCGGGGGAAGCTGCAGGTATTTTGGAAAGCTTGCTAGACCGCTTGGCCACTTACATGGAGAAAACCGAAGCGATTAAATCCAAAATTAAATCGGCGCTGATGTATCCGACCGCAGTTGTGGTTGTGGCTTTTGTGGTGGTGGCTGTCATCATGATTTTTGTGATTCCTGCATTCAAGCAGGTGTTCACCAGTTTTGGCGCTGATTTGCCTGCGCCAACACTGTTTGTGATGAACGTTAGTGAATACTTTGTGAAGTGGTGGTGGTTGATATTTGGCGCAATTGGCGGGGGTATTTATTTCTTTATGCAGGCTTGGAAGCGCAACGAAAAGATGCAAAAATTCATGGATCGCGTGTTGCTTAAAGTGCCAGTATTTGGAGCTTTGATTGAAAAATCTTGCATCGCACGCTGGACGCGAACTCTTGCAACGATGTTCGCGGCTGGCGTGCCACTTGTTGAGGCTTTGGATTCTGTAGGTGGAGCCTCTGGTAACTCTCTGTATGCAGATGCGACAACGCGGATCCAGCAAGAAGTTTCTACTGGAACATCGCTGACCGCCGCGATGCAAAATGCCAATTTGTTTCCATCGATGGTGATTCAGATGACAGCGATTGGCGAAGAATCTGGTTCGATTGATCACATGCTTGGCAAGGCCGCTGACTTCTATGAGTCAGAGGTTGACGAGATGGTGGCTGGTCTGTCAAGTCTGATGGAGCCCATTATTATTGTGTTTTTGGGCACCATCATTGGCGGCATCGTCGTGTCGATGTATCTGCCGATCTTCAAGTTGGGTCAAGTGGTCTGATGATGAATGCGGATTGGCTGGTGGCTGCTCCGGTGGCGCTGTTGGGCCTGTTTATAGGCAGTTTTCTTAATGTAGTGATCCATCGCCTGCCTAAGATGCTGGAGTCTCAGTGGGCGAGCGAATGTCATCAACTCACGCACCCCGACGATAAGCCTAAGGCGCAAGCAAAGTACAACTTGGTCGTGCCGCGTTCTGCATGTCCACAGTGCAATCACCAAATACGCTGGTATGAGAATATCCCTGTGTTAAGTTACTTGGTGCTTGGAGGCAAATGTGCCAAGTGCAAAACCAAGATTAGCTTGCGCTATCCAGCGGTCGAGATCATCACAGGTGCTTTCTATGCATATTGCGCCATGCGCTGGGGTTGGAGTTGGCAGACGGCCGCTTGGTGCGCGTTTTGCACGGCTTTAATAGCGCTAACCTTCATCGATTGGGATACAACTTTGCTGCCAGATGACATCACGCTCCCACTTCTTTGGTTGGGGCTGATTGTGGCCGCGTTTGGATGGAATAGTGAAGTGACTTTGAGCAGTGCTGTCTGGGGCGCTGTTGCGGGTTACTTGTCACTCTGGAGCGTTTATTGGTTATTCAAGCTTGTAACGGGCAAGGAAGGCATGGGCTATGGTGATTTCAAGCTCTTCGCCGCTCTCGGCGCTTGGTTTGGCTGGCAAGCCTTGATCCCAATGATTTTGCTGGCATCGGTGATTGGTGCCATCGTAGGCATTGTTTTAAAAATGAACAGTGCGCTGCGAGAAGGAGGTTATGTGCCGTTTGGGCCATTTTTAGCAGGCGCTGCTGTGGTCAGCCTCATCTTTGGGCACGCCAGTATTTTGCGCATGGTCGGCCTGTAGTTGACCAGTACGTTGCGATGCGCAAGATCGGGCTAACGGGCGGGATAGGAAGCGGCAAGAGCACGGTTGCAAAAGCGCTCCTCAAACACGGCTGCTACTTGATCGACGCTGACGCCATCTCGCGGCAAACAACACAAGCTGGCGGGGTGGCAATGCCAGCAATTCAAGCAGCTTTTGGTGATTTTTTTATTTCAATCGATGGCGGTTTGAACCGCGACGCGATGCGGCAAATCATATTGCAAGATGCCAATGCGAAAACAAGGCTAGAAGCGATCTTGCACCCACTCATCGGAGAGAAAATTAGCGAGCAACTTAGCTTTGCGCGCGACAGGCAGGCGCAAGTTGCGGTTTTAGATATTCCGTTGCTCACAGAAGCAGGTTCGCGCTGGCGTCACCGCTTAGATGAAGTGTGGGTGGTTGATTGCTTGCCCAAAACGCAAATTGATCGAGTGCAAGCGCGCAGTGGCTGGCCTTTGGCTCAGGTTGAAGCTGTAATGGCCGCGCAAGCGAGTCGTAGTTCACGCCTAGCTTGTGCAGATGCTGTGATTTTCAACGATGGAATCAGTTTTGACATGCTGGAACGCGAGGCGGAGGCTTTACTTCGGTCGCAAAATTTGATGATTCGCAGCTGAGCATGCACTATGATTGTGGGCAAACAACCAACACCCGTGCTGTGATCCTCTACGAATACCCTTTCAATGAACGTGTGCGCACCTACCTGCGTCTTGAGCATTTGTTTGAACGCTTGGGACGTTTGTTAGCTCGTGATGATGCGCTAGATCATCATTTTGCTTTTGTCACTATTTTTGAAATTGTTGAGGTCGCTGCGCGATCTGAATTGAAATCAGATGTGCTTAAGGATCTTGAAAAAAATAAGCAGCACATGTTTGCTTTTCGCGACAACCCCAGCATTGCTCAAGATGTCTTAGAAGGTGTGGTCGCTCAAATCGAGGCGGCTTTCACCGCCATCAACACCCAAACTGGTAAAGCAGGCGCTGCCTTGAACGACAACGAATGGATGACCAGTGTGCGTAGCAGAATTGCCATCCCTGCTGGTACGTGCGAATTTGATCTACCGGCCTATTTTCATTGGCAGCACCATAGTCCTTCGCGCCGCCGCGAAGACATCATGCGCTGGGCCAGCTCACTGTGGCCTTTGGCTCAGGCGGTCAATTTATTGCTCAAAATGCTGCGCGATACAGGTTCGGCTCAAAAGGTGATGGCAGTAGGCGGACAGTTTCAGCAACATTTGCCCCAAGGTCGGAGTTTTCAGCTGCTGCGTTTGCGTATCGACGAAGCGCTCAATTTGGTGCCCGAGATCAGCGGAAACCGATTGATCGTATCGGTGCGCCTTCTTCGGCCTTCAGAAGAAGATAAATTACCTATAGCAGTCTCTGAAGATGCGGGTTTTGAACTGACACTGTGCAGTTGAGTTGCGTGATCACGAGAGTCATTGCAAATGGAGAAGAAGTCCCCCATCGTGCGCTGTCCTTGCTGTGGCGGCGATAGTGTGTTCGCGCCTAGCAATGAGTGGCGGCCTTTTTGCAGTCGGCGTTGCAAGCAAGTTGATTTTGGTGCTTGGGCAAGCGAGGAGTTTCGCGTCGCTGGCAAGCTAGAAGATTTAGATCCGAGCGAGTTGTCTGACCTGAGCGATCAAAACGCCACGCGCCATTGATGCGTTGAACTATGAGCTAGGGCTCCCGTTTGTCTGGCAACGTCGCCAAAACCACGCCCATGAGTGCGATAGCAAAAGCGATGATTTGCATGCCGCTCATTCGCTCGCCTAAGATCAGCACCCCTGTAGCCGCAGCGGAAATCGGCAGCATCACGGTGAATACACCTGCTTTGGCTGCAGGCACCGATTGCATACCTGTCATCCAAAGCCATACTGTCCAAACGCTCGCGGCGAGTGAGTAAAAAAACAGCAGAGCCCACATGTTGTTGGGCACCGTAGAAAAATTAAAACTCAAGGCCTGCCAAAATCCTAATGGCGTGACCAAGGCAAAGCCCCAGAGATTGATCAACGAGCTAATGCGCTTGGGCGTCATCACGCTAGTGAGCCTCTTGCCGATGACTGCATATGCTGCTTCGCACAGCACTGCACAGAACACCAAAATATTGCCGACAGTGGCGCTTTTGTAAGAGAAATCATCGGTTATCTCGCGTATTTCCTGCGTAAGCTGCTCATTTTTTGATAGCGATACCAAAGCGATACCTAGCACTGCGCATACCACGGACGCCCAGATGCGAAGGCTAACGCGCTCACGCAAAAACAACCAGCTCATTACCGCAACGCAAGCCGGAATGCTGGCCATGATGACGCCCGCGGCCAAGGCGCTGGTCATGCTCACGCCGAAAAGCATACAGATGGAAAACAGAAAATTGCCAAAAAACGATTCTAGGAAGAGTAAGCGCTTCGTAGCTGAATCGAGCGGCGCTTCATTCTGCGGCTTGCGCAGCCAATGCAGCATCGCCAAACCGCCGATACCAAAGCGCAGCCAAGCGAGCAAAAAAATAGGAAAGACCAATACCAGCTGCTTCGACAATCCAACATAACTTCCCACCATAGCCATAGACAGTGCCAAGCAAGCAAACGCCACCCAACGCGGCAACGGGCCTGTGGCGCGAGAGGGCTTAGAACGATTCACAATAGAGGTTTTTGACAGACACACAAAGATCATGCCAGAAGCCCAACTGTTTTTCGTTTACGGCACGCTCAGACGCGGGGATGACAACGACATCACGCGCCTAGAGCCAGCACCGCAATTCATCGGCCATGCAAGCATTGCTGGCACGATGTATCACTTAGGTGGCTACCCCGGCGTCACGTTGGGAGGCTCAGGTCAAATTGTGGGTGAGGTGTACGCAATTACCGTGCAGCTGGAGAAAAAACTCGATGCGATTGAATCTGAGTATCCAGAGCAGGTCGATGCATATGTCAAAAGAGTGATCCAAGTACACGTTGGTGGCGAACTGCAATATTGCTTTGTTTACGAAATCAATCCAGCCTACATCCTAGGCAAGCCGACAATCATCAGTGGCGATTGGGTCAAAGATCGCTAAAAACATTGCCATAACATCGGCGAAAATGAAGTTATGAATCAACACACAGCAACGTCCGCTGACAGTTCCCAGCAACGCGTCATTCTTTGCATGAAGTGGGGTGCGAAATATGGCGCTGAATATGTCAATCGCCTGTATGCGATGGTGCGTCGGAATTTGAAGGGTGATTTCACTTTCGTCTGCCTCACCGACGACACTACGGGCATTCGATCTGAGGTGGTGTGCCGCGCGATTGTCTCGCTTAATCTGCCAAAAGGCTCTCCAGAGCGTGGCTGGACGAAGCTCACCACATTCGCCCCCGATTTGGCAAGCCACATGGGTGTCGCGGCTGGCAGTGCTGCGCTGTTTCTTGATATCGATGTCGTGATCGTGGGCGCTTTGGATGAATTCTTCACAGTGCCCGGTGATTTCTTGATCATTCATGATTACAAACGCCCAAATCGCATTACGGGCAACTCTTCTGTTTATCGCTTCAGGCTCGGTGCGCATCCTGATGTGCTCGATTACTTTCGAGGCAACTTTGACACCGTTAGTAAAGTTTTTCGCAACGAGCAAGCTTACCTATCAGATTTCATTGACCGCCAAGGTAAGCTGCAATATTGGCCGGGCGCTTGGTGCCCAAGTTTCAAATACCACAGCATTCCACGTTGGCCGACAAACTATTGGCGTGAACCGTTTGTGCCTGAGGGTGCGAGAGTCATTGTCTTCCATGGTGAATGCAATCCGCCGGATGCGTTGGCGGGAAGGCGCAATCGCGCACTGCGTTTCATTAAGCCGACCCGCTATGTGGCGACGCATTGGTGCGAATGATTGAAAACGTTTGGTTTTCAGACCTGCGGCGCAGGCCGACTGCGCAGCCACTGAGAAAATTCGGCGCCTACTTCCGCATGCTGCTCCGCCAGATCCACTGTGGCTTGTAGGAAGCCTAGCTTGCTCCCGCAATCGTAGCGTTTGCCGTCGAAATGAAATGCAAATACCTTCTGAATGTGTAGCAATTTTGCTATGCCGTCAGTGAGTTGAATTTCCCCGCCTACACCTCCCCCAAGTCCGGCGAGCTCGGTAAAAATCTGCGGTGTAAGGATGTAGCGACCACTCACTGCAACGGTGCTGGGGGCGACGTCAGGTGCAGGCTTTTCAATGAGGGCGGTCACTTCAATCAATTCGTTAGATACCACTCGGCCGCTTACGATGCCATAGCGCTGGGTGTGCTCCTTGGGGATGTCTTGCACAGCGATTAAGCTGGTTTGCAAAGCGGAAAATTGCTTGACCATTTGCGACATAACAGAGGGTTTGCCGATCATCAAATCATCAGCCAACAGAACCGCAAAAGGCTCCTGGCCCACCAACTCTTTGGCGCAAAGCACGGCATGTCCCAAGCCTAGCGCACGTGGCTGGCGCACGTAAGTGCAAATCATGTCTTGCGGTGCAATGTTGCGAGCGAGTGCAAGCAAATCTGTCTTGCCAGCGATCTCCAGCTCGTTTTCCAGCTCATAGGCCGTATCGAAATGATCTTCCACACTGCGTTTGGTGCGGCCAGTAACGAAGATCATGTGGCGAATGCCTGCTTCGTAAGCTTCCTCCACAGCGTATTGCACAAGAGGCTTATCGACGATAGGCAGCATCTCTTTGGCAGCGGCTTTGGTGGCAGGCAGAAAGCGTGTGCCAAAGCCGGCGATGGGGAAAACTGCCTTCTTAACCAAATTCATGATGCATCTCGCGCTGATGGTGCTGAAAAAGGATTGAGCGTAGCAGAACCAATAAGTTGCGTTTGTATTGTCTTGCTGAAAGATTCACGTTAAAAAATCTACCAGCAAACTGGCTAGCCGCTCAGGCTGATCGTGATGCAGCATGTGCCCTGCATCTTCGATACACTCGATCTTTGCATTGGGTACGTGTTTTAAACGCGCGTGATAATCCGCCAGCGTATAGCGGCCTTTGTACCAACCTGTCATGGAATCGTCAGAGGCTTCAATCGCTAAGAGCGGCATGCTGATGCGCTCGTAGAGCGCGAGCGTTTCTTCAACGCGGGCAAGGTTTGCGTTGACGATTTTGTGAGCTGGATCGCCTAAGATTTCGAATTCACCAGCCGCGTTTTTTGCAGACCAATGCTGCGCTAGCCAATTTGCTTTGCTCTGCGATAGGCGTGAGTTGGTCTTCATCAGGCGCGAAGCAACGCCTGAGATCGCAGGGTAAGCGCGCATCGCCAACTCTCCTTTGTGAAAAGATTTCAGCTGATCAAACCATTGCGCATAGCGCGTAGGCGCTTGCTTGCTTGAAGTCTCAGGCATCCCAAAGCCTTCCAAATTGATCAGCCTGCGAATGCGCTCAGGCCGCACGCCCGCGTAGCTCATCACCACATTGCCACCCAAGCTGTGGCCGAGCAGATCAATCGGCGCATTGGGTGAGACCTGATCGATCAGGAAATCCAGATCCGCCATGTAATCGGGAATCCAATAGTTGTCGGTATCCTCACCGATACAGCTTTTGTGAGGATTACTCACGTGATGCGTGAACCCATAGCCGCGCCAATCGGGGCTGATGATGTGACGCCCTGCAAGCGGCGTACCCTCAAGGGCATCTACGACGAATTGGAACGAAGCGGCCACATCCATCCAGCCATGCACCATGACGATGCTTGGTAAGCCCGGCTGAGCTTGCCCCCATTCACGAATGTGATAGCGATGGGTGCGGATGCGAACGAATCGGCTGATGCTGGCGCGAATGGGTGAATACATCAAGCCATCTTAGTGGAATAATAGCTTTTGACTGATCGGAAACGTCATGACCGCGACAAAAGCGCCCCTTGATCATTACTCTGCAATGCACCAGCAGTTCCGTTGGCGCGTACCGGCTCAATTCAATATGGCGCAAGCATGCGCGAGGCGCTGGGCAGACAATCCAGACACTATGAAAAACATAGCGGTCCGCGCACATTCTATGGCGCCTAGAGGGCTAAAAGGCTTAAAAAAACAAGAAGTGTTGAGCTACGAACAGCTCGCAATGCAAGCCAATCAGCTGAGCCATTTGCTCAAAAAGCAAGGTGTCAAGCGCGGAGACCGCGTCGCTATTGTGTTGCCTCAGCGCCTAGAAACTGCTGTGGCTTACATCGCCGTTTTGCAAATGGGTGCAGTGGCGATGCCACTATCGATGTTGTTTGGCATCGAGGCTTTGGCGTATCGCTTTAATGATTCTGGCGCGAGCGTGGCGATCGTCGATGAGAGCTCTATTCTGTCGGTGCGTGATGCACGCAAGAGCTGCCCAGCACTGCGTTGCGTGATTGGGATCGGTGATGCAGCCGAGCATTGCGATCTTGATTACGCCTTGCATTCGCTGATGCAGCCGACAGAGTTTCTGATCGTTAAAACCCGCGCTGGCGATCCTGCCGTGTTGATCTACACCAGTGGCACCACAGGGCCAGCGAAAGGTGCGTTGATCCCGCACCGTGCGCTGTTGGGCAATTTAAGCGGCTTTGTGGCAAGTCAAAACTGGTTTGGTTTTGATGGCAAAACGAATCTCAAATCAGATGCCGTATTTTGGAGCCCAGCAGATTGGGCTTGGACGGGTGGGCTAATGGACGCGCTACTGCCTACGCTTTACTTTGGCCGTGAAATCATTGCCTACAACGGGCGCTTCTCCGCTGAGATAGCTTTTGAGATTCTGCAAACCCATCGAGTGACGCACACCTTTCTTTTCCCAACGGCGCTGAAAAGCATGATGAAGGCTTACCCAGAGCCAAAGAAAATATTCAAATTTAAGCTGCAAGCGCTGATGAGCGCCGGAGAGGCGGTGGGTGATGCTGTATATGAATGGTGTGAGCTACAGCTGGGGGTGATTGTCAATGAAATGTTTGGCCAGACAGAGATCAATTACGTCGTAGGCAATTGCAATAAATTTTGGCCATCGAAGCCGGGCAGTATGGGTAAGGGCTATCCTGGGCATCAGGTGGCCGTCATTGATGAGTTCGGTCGAGTTTGCGAGGCGGGAAAAGTTGGCGAAGTAGCTGTCAATCACCTCGACATTCATGGACATTCTGATCCGGTGTTTTTCATTGGCTATTGGAACAACGAAGCCTCCACTTTGGCCAAAACGACGATGAGCGAAGATGGCCAGCGCTGGTGTCGAACGGGCGATTTGGCATTTGCTGATGAAGAGGGATATCTTTGGTATCAAGGCCGCGCAGACGATATGTTCAAAGCAGCGGGTTATCGCATTGGGCCGGGCGAGGTGGAGAATTGTTTGGTGAAACACGGCGCTGTTTTGAATGCGGCTGTGGTGCCCAAGCCGGATGCTGCGCGCGGAGCGATAGTCAAAGCATACATCGTACTTGCTCCTGAATTCATAGCGATCCGCGCAGTATTGATAAGCAGTAACGACATAAAAGGCTTAAAAAAATATGATCAAGAATTGATACAAGGCATCCAGCGACATGTGCGCGGCTTGTTGGCGCCGTATGAGTATCCGAAAGAAATCGAATTCATCGATGCGCTGCCGATGACGACCACAGGCAAGGTGCAAAGGCGCGTGTTGCGCTTACGTGAAGAAGAGCGATATCGGAGTGTTAACGCATGAATCCAGAAAAAACCAGCATCATCATCCGCGCCGCCGAGCCGTCGGATGCCGCCGCCATTTCTGCCCTCATGGGTGGCGAAGGCGCATTTGAGGGCACGCTGCAAATGCCCATGATGCCTGTGGCTTCGCGGGTGGAGCGATTCTCAAAAATGGATGCCAACAGCTTGCATATCGTCGCAGTTCACGGCTTGGATACAGCTGAGGAAGTCATCGGGGCGGCGAGTTTGATGCAAGCGCCAAATATTCTGCGTCGAGCGCATGTTCGCAGCTTGGGGATAGCGGTGGCATATGGTTGGCAGGGCAAGGGTGTTGGAGACCAGCTGATGACGTCAGCCATGCATTGGGCAGATCTGTGGGCGGGCGTGTTGCGCATCGAGCTCACCGTGTTTGCAGACAACGCACGCGCCGTTGCGCTTTATGGGCGGCATGGCTTCGTGCGTGAAGGTTTGATGCGTGGATCTGCACTGAAAGATGGCGCGTATGCTGATACGCTGCTGATGGCGCGGCTGCATCCCAAACCGCCAATAATGCTTTGAAGCACTTGCGCAGCAGTGTGAATTTGAGACGAGGCGAGATCATTTCGTGCGAAATGTCGCATGGCTTCCATTGCACGCTCGCTGATGGCTTTAAGGTACACAACATGCACAATGCAAGCTTGAGCATGTTGTGTACCTTAAAACATGCGAGTTTTGGACACCCGATATGACCGCTGCTTCTTTTTCAACGCAACCCTCGCCAGCTCCTGCCACCCGCGCATGGCGCTTGCGTACTATTCTGATCTTCAGTTTGTTGGTGTTTGCCTTGTTGCCTGCAGCTTTGGTGGGCGGGCTGATGTATCGCAGTACCTTAGAAAACGTGGATCGCTTGTCGAGCAAAATCATTGACGACGTGGCCTTTCGCGTGCAGCAAGATACGGAAAATCATTTGTTGCAAGCGCATTCTTTGCTCAATGGCGTGATCAAACCCAAGCCCACGCCTGAGCAGACGCTTAAAGCGCAGGAGCTGATGGCGCAGCCCGCTGCATTTGAGGCGCTGGCTTTTTCGCTAACCGGCATGTTGCCCGATGTGTCGTTTCTGTATTTCGGCAATCAGACGAGCGCGTTTTATGGCGTTCAGCAGATCTCTCACGGCGGTACGACCACCGTCAAAGTGCATATCAAGCCGGAGACGCAGCGCAACCGCCGCTATTTTTCATCGCAGTATGCGTTGGATCATCGCAACGAGATGCCGGCTGAGACCAAAGAATACGATCCGCGTCAAAGACCTTGGTATTTAAGAGCGGCTAAGGCGTCAGAGCGAGTTTTTACAACGGTTTATCCCTCAGCTTCATCGGGCCAGCTGTTGATTACCCTTGCTCAGCCGATTGCGGATGGGCAAGGAAGCCTGACTGGCGTGATCGGTGTGGATTTGTTTATGCAAGCACTCACTGAGCGTTTGCAAGCGCAAAAGATCAGTGCCAATGGAGTGGCGTTTTTAGTGGATGAGCAAGGTTTTCTTGTGGCCACGTCTACTACTGAAAAATTGTTTACGAGCGCAGGCGATCAATTGCAACGTCTGCGCCCCGAGCAAAGCAGCAACGCCACGATGCGCCAAGCGTTTGCTGCGTATCAGGCGTTCTCAAGCAGTGTGAGCCATGCCGATCAAACAGATCGCCGTGCTTTGCAAGC
>JAYSRZ010000035.1:0-20161 GCA_043720775.1 Variovorax sp.
ATGATGCAAGCCCTCCACACTTGTGCGCCCTTTGATCTCACTTAAATCCAAGCCCGCGCAGAAATGATCGCCTTGGCCTGAGATGACGACTGCGCGACATGTCTCTGGCAGCGCAGCAAATGCCGCTTCAATCGCAAGGATCACGCTGTCCGATATCGCGTTGCGTTTGTGAGGCCGCTCAATGCGGATATGCGCAACAGCGCCTTCGTGGGTGGTGGAAATTTCAGACATGGTGCGTTTACGGATTTAATTCAGTAATTTAATGAAAAGCATGTCGCATCGAATCAGTGATAACCTTAGATATAAGTAGCGATGGCTTGACTAACAGTTAGTCAAACTAAATAATATGCGCATGAGTCTTTCTCAGATCATGGGCTACCAACTCACTCGCGCAAATCTTGTGGCGCTCGATGCTTTTGCGCGCGATATTGAAAAAGCATTTGATTTGCGGCCTGTGGAATACACCATCCTCCAGCTCGTGCGAGAAGGCCAATGCAATACGCCCAGCAAACTCGCCAAAGAGTTGGCGATTACGCCGCCGAGCATGTCTGTTTGGCTCGACAAGCTCACCGCGCGCGGGCTTCTAACGCGCAGCAAGAGCGCCACGGATGGCCGCGCCAGCCAAGTGCAACTCACAGCGAGTGGCAACAAACTCATCAAACAAGCGCATGAAACGCTGATCAAAAGCGAGCAACGCATGCTGAAAGCATTGAGCATCGGTGAGCGCGCAATGCTGCAAGAAATCCTTCAAAAATTAAGCAAAACCAGCACTTCGCCGGCATAGAATCTGCGTAGAGTGCTATCAAATCAGGAGTATTCATGAACACCCAAAACTTAGTTGCCATTGACACGCACACGCATTTGGAAGTGTCATGCCGCAACCCGTTTGACAACTATGGCGAAGAATACGATCGTGCAGCAGACAAGTATTTCAAAAACGCCAAGCGCCCCACGATGCAGGAGACGATTGATTATTACCGCGAGCGAAAAATCGGCTTTGTGAATTTCACAGTCGATGCCGAGAGCAACTTAGGCCGCACGCGCATCAGCAATGAAGAAATCGCAGACGCAGCAGCGGCCAACCCAGACATCATGATTGCCTTCGGCTCAATTGATCCTCACAAAGGAAAAATGGGCGCAAGAGAAGCGCGCAGATTGGTCGAGAGCTGCGGGGTGCGTGGCTTTAAATTCCATCCCACCGTGCAAGGCTTCGAGCCCGCAGACAAAATGGCGTGGCCGATTTACGAAGTGATCGCGGAGCACAAGCTTCCCGCCATCTTTCACAGTGGCCACAGCGGTATTGGCTCAGGCATGCGTTGTGGTGGCGGTCTGCGTTTGCAAAACAGCAATCCCATGTTGCTCGAAGATGTGGCCATCGCCTTCCCCGATATTCAAATCGTCATCGCCCACCCCAGCTGGCCGTGGCAAGATGAAGCGATCTCACTCGCCATGCATAAGCCGAATATTTGGATTGACCTTTCAGGCTGGAGCCCGAAATACTTTCCGCCGCAACTTGTGCAGTACGCGAATACCTTGCTGAAAGATCGCATCCTATTTGGCAGTGACTATCCTTTGATCACGCCTGATAAGTGGATGAAGGATTTTCAGGAGGCGGGTTTCAAGGAAGTAGTGATGCCGGGGATTCTCAAGAACAATGCAATGAGATTACTCGGGCTCTCCTGAAATTGTGATGTCGATGGGATCACACTACCTGCACGTTTTGCTCCGTATCCCCCGACGGCGTTCAGTTTTATTCTTCTCCGGCAAGCTTATTTCGCCGGCTCCTCCTATACCTACGCAAAACGCATAGGTAGCGCAATCTTGCGAGCGAAGTGACGTTCATTGAAGAAATTCTAGCGAGCAGTCGATGGTTTGTTTACCGCTTAGTTCATTCGCAGTCATCAGCGTGGTGCATCCACCGCAGTGAGGTAAAGGAGGAGGCGGTGAACTTCACTTGCCAAGAAGAAATAATCTTTATCGCCGCCGGGGTACACGAACGAAGGTGGGTGCGCCGCGATGATGGCGGGCTCAGCACACAAACTAACTAGTAAATAGACTACTTGAACAACACCGTCACCAACCACAAACTAATCACAGGGAAAAACAGCAGCAAGACCACCCGCAGTGCATCCCAAATCAAGAAAGGCATCACGCCTTTGTAGGTCTCACTCATCGGCACATCTTTGGCCAAGTTGTTCACCACATACACATTCATGCCAATCGGTGGCGCAATCATGCCGATGCCGACCGTCATCAATACCAAGATGCCAAACCAAATTGCTTTGGCCTCGCGCCCTAAGCCCCAGAGCTCCAGCCCCATCACGGCAGGGAAGATTACGGGGATGGTGAGTAGTAGCATCGAGAGCTCATCCATCACGCAGCCTAAAATCACATACAGCACAAGCACGGCAGAGACGATCAGCAGAGGCGAAATCGGCAAATGCGTGACCCAATCGGCCACATGCTTGGGCATCTCGGTGAGTGCGAGTGAGACATTCATCATGTCTGCACCTAAGAAAATCATGAAGACCATGGCCGTGGTTTCCGCCGTGCCGACCAAGGAGCTTTGGATGCCTTTCATCTTGAGTTCACCTTTGATCAAGCCAACGATGAAGGTCAAAATCGCGCCGATGCCTGCGCCTTCAGTCGGCGAAAACAAGCCCGTGTAAATACCGCCAAAGACAACGATGAACACAAAAGCAATCGGCCAAATGGCTGCGATGGCGCGTAGCTGCTCGGGCAGTTTGGCCTTCTCGCTGGGTGTAGCAAATTCTGGGCGCACGCGGCAATACAGCGCAATCACCACGATGTAGCCGAGCATGGCCAAGATGCCGGGAATCATCGCAGCGGCGAAGAGTTTGGCAATGTTTTGCTCCGTGAGAATCGCATACACCACCAGCGGCACAGAAGGCGGTATCAAGATGCCTAGCGTGCCGCCCGTGGCCAGCGTGGCGGTGGATAAGCGCCCGTGGTAACCATGCTTCTTCATTTCAGGATAGGCCACTTGGGTGATGGTGGCGCAGGTGGCTACCGATGAGCCACATACTGCGCCAAAGGCCGCAGCGCTCATCACTGAGGCCATGGCCAAACCGCCGCGCACATGGCCAATGATGGCAGCTGCTGCACGAAACAGATCGCGCGATAGCCCGCCTTGCGTGGCGAATTGCCCCATAAGGAGAAAGAGCGGGATCACGCTCAGCTCATACACCGTGAGCCGCGCCACGGAATTGCCTTTGAGCAGATTCAAAGTGGTGTAGGTATCCGTCATCACCCAATAGCCGATCAGGCCGGGGATAAACATGGCTGCTGCAATCGGCACGCGAATCGCCATCAGCAGCAGCATGCCGCCAAACATGATCAAACCCACTTGCAAGGCTTGCGCGCTCATGCGGCATCTCCATGCAAGAGGCTTAGAGGCTGCTGGCGCAAGAGCATCTGAGCTTGAATCAACGCAATCACTGCAGCCAAGGCCAAGCCCGGCGCTAAGCAGGCATATGCCCACCACATGGGCAGGCTGATGATCATGCTGGTCTCACCAGCTTCTTTCACCGCGATAGCGCCGATGCCCGTGCGCCAGGCGAGCAGGCCATACATGGCAGCGAGCAGCAAGCAGCCGAACGCATCCAGCCAGCGCTGGCTGCGCTCAGAGGTTTTTTGCGTGAAGAAATCCACAATGATGTTGGCTCCCTTGAGCTGACACCAAGGCAGGCAAAGAGAAATGGCCAAGGCAATGCCCATTTGCGTGATTTCAATATCGCCGGGGATCGGCGCTTTGAAGAGCGAACGCCCGATCACGCTCACCAGCGTCATCGCGGCCACGAGCAGGGCAATCGCGGAGCCTAGAAAACCAAACCAATAGCTGATGCGGCGCAGTGTAGTGATCAACATACAAAAAATTCAATAAAAAGCCGACCCATCTTGCATGGGTCGGCTGCACTTCAAGCAGGGTTTGAGGTGGGTTTATTTTGTGCTGTATTTCTTGATCAGATCGCGCGCATCTTGCAGCATTTGCTTGCCGGGCAGATTGCGCTTGTCCATGTCGCTCGTCCATTCTTCGTACAAGCCAGAGGATGCTTTGATCCAATTGTCTGTCTCAGCGGCGGTGATTTGCACGAAGGTGTTGCCACGGTCTTGCGCAGATTTGCGGCCTACGGCGGTGGCTTCATCCCAGTAGCGGCCAATCGTGCGTGAGAGTTGTGTGCCGCTGTTGTTGTCGATCACACGTTTCAAATCTGCGGGCAGGCTGTCGTATTTGGCTTGGTTCATCGCCATGATGAAGCCTGCGGTAAACATCGATGGGCGGCTTTGCTCCACTTCACTGTGGAATTTGCTCACCTCTTGCAGTTTGAACGAAGGGATGATTTCCCAGGCGGTGAGGAAGCCATCCAAAGTGCCTTTGCTCATCGCATCAGCCACGGCAGGAATCGGCATGCCCACGGGCGTGGCGCCGAGCTTGGCGAGCAGCTTGGAAGATTGGCGGCTGGCCGCGCGAATCTTTTGGCCTTTGAAATCATCGAGCACTTTGATGGGCTTGCCTGAGGTGCTGATGAAGCCTTCATCGTGGACCCAAGTGGCGAGAATTTTCGTGCCTGGGAATTCTTTGGTGGCGTACTTGTTGTAGTAATCCCAAGCGGCGGCAGACGCTGGCTCAGCAGCTTGCGTCATGAAAGGCAACTCAAACGCTTCCATGATCGGGAAGCGCCCAGGTGTGTAGCCGGGCAGGGTGATGGTGAGATCGTCCACACCGTCTTTCACGCGATCAACGAGTTGCGCGGGCGTGCCGCCGCCCGTCATGGCTGGGAGAATTTGGCAGCGCATGCGGTTGTTGGATTCACGTGCGATTTTCTCACACCAAGGCGAGATCACGCGCGTATGCCCCATGGCCACCGTGGGCCAAATGTGGTGAAACTTCAGCACGACTTCAGCAGCAGCCGGTGCGGGCGCTTGGGCATGCGAGGCGATGGCGCTGGCTGCAAGCAGCATGGCAGCGGCGAGTTTTTTCAAATGAGAAGGTTTCATGGTTGTCTCCGTTGTGTATGAATAGATCATCGGTGATGAGAGGGGGAAAGTGAATCAGGGTTAGCGCTTGTCGCTTGAATGGATGAGGAATCAGGCGGTGGATCAGGCCGGTAGGCACTATCGAGCGTGATGCGGCCATGCACCCGCGAGACGCAGACGCAGATTTGCGTATTGCTGCGCTTTTCGTGCTCGCTGAAAAACACATCGCGATGCTCAATGCTGCCCTCCAGCGCGAGCACATTGACGGCGCACAAGCCGCATTCGCCGCGCCGGCAGCCATACATGGCGGCAATGCCTTGCTGCTCCAGAGTATCGAGCAAACTCATGTTGGCAGAGACTTCAAACGTCAGATCATGGCGAGGCAGATTCACGGCGAATGCCCGCGTCTGCCCACTGTTGCCAAAGCTTTCAAAGCGCAGCAACTCAGGCGGCCTATGCGTGGCCGCCCAAGCTTGGCGCGCTGCTTGGAGCATGCCTGTGGGGCCGCACACATAGGCTTGAGCCAGCATGGGTAGTTGCTCGATGGTGTGAGAAAAATCGATGGCGCTGCCAATCACGGTTTGCAGCTGATCACCGAGCAAGCGCTTGAGATCATCGCCAAACGCCAGCTCTTGCGCATCGCGCACGCCATAAATCATTTGCACATTCGCTCCGCGCTGCACAAGAAGCTTTGCCATGCTCAGCAAGGGCGTGATGCCAATACCGCCGGCAATCAGCAGGTAAGCGGGCGCATTTAAATCAAGTGAGAAATGATTGAGCGGCGTGCTGATGGCAATCGCATCGCCCACCCGCAAGCGCCACATGGCCGCAGAGCCGCCGCGCCCCGGTTCTGCGCGTTTGACGGCAATGGCGAGCAGGCCGGGCTCATCACAGGGCAGCAAGGAATAATGCCGCTTCTGCTCTTGCCCTCGAATGCTGATTTGCACTTCAAGATGCGAGCCTGGCTGCCAAGCGTGCGCCGCCAAGGGCGCATCAGGCGGCAGCCGTAGGATGAATTCGCGCACCGTGGGCGTGACATCACGCAGATGCTCAATGTGGGCTGTGCGCCCTTGCCTGGTGATCTTCATGAGGCTCTAGGTATTGCGTTTGCGAATGAGCTGCACGCCTGGCATGTTCGATGGCGTGGCGCTGCGCACGGCATCGCGCAAATTACGTTGCGCAAGGCGCGAATGCTCGCGCATCACGGCCTCGGCTCTTGCGCCTTCGCGCTGCTCAATGGCTTGCAACACTTGCCAATGCTGATCCTGCGCCACGATCAACATGTCTCGCGCCTTGGGCGACGTGGCTTGCACGACGACGAAGGCCGACGGCGAAGCAAAAGGCATGCTGGCCGCGCGCTCCATCTCGCGCGCGAGTAGCTCGCTGCCTGCGAGCTCGCCGAGCAGATTGTGAAAGCGCTGGTTGTGCTGCACGTAAGCAGAGAAATCTTCTTCCGAAAGGGCCTGCCTTTGTAGCAACACATCAATTTGCTGCAGCACCTCTCTGGCTTCCGCCAACACCACGGGAGCTGCGCCACGCTCAGCGGCAAGCCTGGCAGACAAGCCTTCCACCATGCCGCGCAATTCGATCGCTTCAGCCACCTCGCGCTCACTGAATGTGCGCACTGCAAAGCCACCATGCGGCAAGGCTTGCAAAAGCCCCTCTTGCTCCAAACGCATCAGTGCCGCGCGAATCGGTGTGCGCGATACGCCAAGGCGCTCCACCAAGCTTAGCTCTGCAATGCGCGCACCTGCGCCGAGCTCACCAGAGAGAATCATTTCGCGCAACTGCAATTGCGCACGCACTTGCGCGTTGTCGCCAGAAGAGTCGCTCTCAACGGCTTTACTGTGTAGAGGAGTGATGGTGCTCATATTTTGAAGAAAAATGGGCAAGTAGCCGGTATGGAATATGCGCGATGTGCTATTGATTTGATAGTGATCATCATGCTGTCTTGCGAATCGGAATCACAGCATGCGGCGATTGTTCGCGTGCAATCAGCCCATCAATCAAGCGCCGCGCCCACATCGAGCCTGCGTCAATGTTGAGGTTGTAGAAGGTGTGATCTGGGTGCTCATCAATTGCTTTTTGCTGCGCTTCGAGCACATGCTCGTCTTCTCGGAAGATGCCTGCTATGCCTTCGCGCAGTTGATGCGTGAGGCGCTGCTCGCCGATCAAATAATTTCTCGCAAATGCCCAAAAATAGTGGCACGAGCCATCTGTCTCAGGCGTGATGGTGTTGAGCACCATGCCATTGACGCCTTGGCTACGGTCGCTCAATCGCGCATCGCCTTGATTGCCACCAGGCGGCACTGCACCTGTGCCCGCAGCAGCCACGCCAACATCAATCGACACCGTGCAGGGCGCTTCAAAGCGGATGATTTGCCAGCGATCTACTTTGCCTTCATAGTCACTCGCCTGTTTGATCTGGCCTGCCCAAAAAGGCGGCGCTTCTATATTGTCCATCCAGCGTGTCACAGTAGCTGTGCGGTCGCCATGCGTGGCCACAAAGGGCGCTTCGACCACAGCCTGATTGCCAATCGAGCTGCCATGCACAAAAGTCTCATGCGTTAAATCCATGAGGTTGTCGATCACCAAACGGTAATCACATGCAACGCGGATCACCTTGCCATCGCCCGCCCAAGCGGCATCATGATTCCAATGCAAATCCGGCACGAGGCTCGCATTGGCCAGCGCCGGATCACCCGGCCAAATCCACACAAAGCGGTGTTTTTCAATCACAGGGAAACTGCGCACGCAAGCCGCAGGATTGATGGTTTCTTGGCTGGGCATATGTGTGCATTGGCCGGCGCCATTGAATACCAGGCCGTGGTAGCCGCACACCACTTCATCACCTTCCAAGCGCCCCATCGAGAGCGGCAGCAGCCGATGCCAGCAGGCATCTTCAAGTGCTTTCACGGCGCCATCGCTGGTGCGAAACATCACGATTTTTTGCTTGCAAATCGTGCGCGGAAACAGCGCTCTGCCCACTTCCACGTCATAGGCGGCGGCATACCAAGCGTTGAGTGGAAAGCTGGGTTTTAAGGGCTTCATGGATACTTATTGTATTCAATAAAGCCATTTAATCAACGGTATTGCCTATATTTTGAGCTAATTCAGCTATTTATGTATTCAATAGCTGTTTCATTTCATGGTTTAAGATGGCTTCACACATAACCCTTGGAGACACATCATGAGCACCACCGCCCACTTGCCTGCCCGTTTTGACCATGTTGGCAGCTTTTTGCGCCCGCAATACCTTTTGGAAGCCCGCGATCAAAAAGCCAAAGGCCAGATCACGCCTGAACAGTTGCGCGTGGTGGAAGACAAGGCGATCACGGAGATCGTGAAATTTCAAGAAAGCGTTGGCCTCAAAAGCATCACCGATGGAGAGTTTCGCCGTACGTACTTTCACCTTGATTTTCTGGAGCAGCTGGGCGGCGTGAAAGTAGGCGAAGCTGCTTTGCAAATCGGCGCTGATGGCAAGGAACATCTCGTGCCGCCTGCGATTCACGTGGTGGGCAAGGTCACGCATGCCAAGCAAATTCAGCTCGCTGATTTTCAATACCTTAAAACCCAAGTCGCTACGGGCAACACTCCCAAAGTAACGATTCCATCGCCTACCATGCTGCATTTCCGAGGTGGCCGCGCAGGCATTGATCGCAAAGCCTATCCCGAGCTCGATCCTGAGTTTTATGACGACGTGGCCAAGGCCTATGGCGATGAACTCAAATCTCTGAGCGCCGCAGGCTGCAACTATGTGCAGATGGACGATACGAATCTCGCATATCTCTGCGATCCCAAAATGCGCGAAGCCGCCCGCTCGCGCGGCGATGATCCCAATGAATTGCCGCGTCGCTATGCGAGCTTCATCAACAAAGTCGTCGCACACAAACCCGCAGGTATGACCTTGGCCATGCACCTGTGCCGAGGCAATTTCAAGAGCACCTTTGCAGCGAGCGGAGACTATGAGCCCGTGGCAGAAGCCTTGCTCTCTGAGATGAACATCGACGCCTACTTCTTGGAATACGACGACGACCGCTCCGGCGATTTCCGCCCCTTGCGTTTCCTCAAGAAAAACAAAACCGTTGTGCTCGGTTTGGTGACGACCAAGGTTGGCCAGATGGAGAGCAAAGACGATCTCAAGCGCCGTATTGACGAAGCGGCGAAATACGCGCCGATGGATCAACTCGCTTTGTCACCACAATGCGGTTTCTCCTCCACGGTGCATGGCAACAGCATTGCTGTAGAAGATCAGCGCAACAAATTGCGACTTGTTATTGAGACAGCGCAAGAAGTTTGGGGTTCTTGATGCCCTAGTTCTGAGCGCAGACCCGTCACAGCCTCAAGCGCTTGCCTCTTTGTCCCAAGGCAGCATCAATGTGATCATGGCAAGGCGTGCGAATTCAGGCGCGAATTCATCGATGATGTCTTGCGGATTAGGGCACAGGCCAGCATCGGTAATCAGGCCAAATTGCACGCCTCCGCCGTAGCTCAAAATACTCACGCCCATGCCCACATCGCCGCTTTGCGGCACCCAAAACATCAGCTCTTCAATGGTGGAGCCTAAAAAGCTGTGCTTCTCGCGCGGGCCGGGCACATTCGTCATCACGGCCGTCGTCTTCTTTGAAAAAAGCTTAAGCATCGCGTCTTGCACAGGTTTGATCAACAAGCCGGCAACTGATAACAAACTGAACGCCAGCAGCGGCTGATAGCTGCTTTTGAGCTCATTCATCCGCTTGCGCACCTCAAACACGCGCTCTACAGGATTGTCAATACCGATGGGCAGCACGAGAGGAGCGAGGCCAAAGCGATTGCCCAACTTGTGGGCCTCGCTCATCGGGCGCAAATTCACCGGAATCATCGCGCGAATTTCTTTGCCAGCCACATCATCACCGTGGCTCTTCAAATATTCGCCAATCGCACCGGCCACACACGCGAGCAGCACATCGTTGATAGAGCATTCCAGCGCTTTGCCCACATCTTTGACATCCGCCAGCGGAATCGGCGCACACCATGCCACGCGTTTGATGCGGCCGGGCTTGCCTTTGAGGCGCGTGGGCGAATCGTTGGGCATCAGCGCCATCGCGGCCAAGTCTTTCATCAGCTTGCCGCCGAGTTGCGCCATTTGCATGCCGCCGGCCAAGCCTTTTTGCGGATCGGAGAGGATCTCCATGCTGCGGGCGGCGCTGATGCCGGCCATATTCATCGCCCCCGCCGTGGCTTTATTGAAAGGCTTGATCAGATTATCTGCAATCCAGTCTTCGGGCGTGTTCGCCGCTTCTTTTTTCTTGCGCTCGGGCGGCTCTAAACCGCCATCCATGATCGCCATCGTCACAGAGATCAACGCAATGCCATCGGCGATGCAGTGATGAATACGCGCGATCATGGCTGAGCCGCGCGAGCCGTCGGCCAGCGGATAATTTTCAATCAAATGAAATTGCCACAGCGGCTGATGGCGAGGCAGTGGCGTCATCGTGAGCTCAGCAACGCGCGCTTGAAAAGCGTCTTGCGACGTCTGGCCCTTTGCAATGTGCAGAGCCTCGGCCACCACATGCTTCTCAATATCAAATTTGCGATCTGTGACCCAAGTCGCGCCCGCAGAATCTTCGACCACGCATTGCTTAAAGCGAGGGTATTTGAGCATCTTCTCTTTCACGCGCTCTTGCATCGCTTCAAGCTTGATGCCCGGCTTCAAGACCCACACACCCACAATCATCATCAAATTCTCAGGCGTATCCATGCGCAGCCAAGCGGTATCAACCTTGCTCATGCGCTCGCCGGTCAGCCCCAGCGTGCCGCCTACCGCGTTTTGCATATCTTTTCCCACCCGCGCTGCCGCCTTGCCTGCCACGGCTGCCGTACTGCCCGCATCGGAGGCTTGGCGCGCCAGAACTTCAGCAAAATCTTGCGCCAGAAGCTCGGCTTCTTGAAGGATGAATTTCGCCACCATAGATGCGCTCTCCGGATTTCTTGAATGAGGTAATTTCCCCTATTGTGGCCGCTTCTGGTGCGCTAAGATAGAAAGCGCTAACCCTACCCACTTCTCGTATTTCATCTTACATTTTTTGGAGAACACTCATGGCCACCAGCCTCAAAGCCAAATTTGACAAAGCCGCCGCAGACTCGAAAAACCTCTCCGAGCGCCCTGACAACGCCACGCTGCTGAAGATTTACTCGCTCTACAAGCAAGGCAGCGCAGGCGACAACGAAGAGAAAAAGCCCGGCTTTACTGACATGGTGGGCCGCGCGAAATGGGATGCTTGGGACAAGCTCAAAGGCACAGATGCGAAAGAAGCGATGCAGCAGTATGTGGATTTGATTGAATCGCTGAAATAATGCTAATTTAGCCTGTTAGCCGGCATATATACTGCGTTAGCAGCTATTGAATCGATAGCAAAGCCTGAGTGTGAAAACGCTCAGGCTTTTTTCTTTGGCGCAGCTTTTTTTGCAGGCGCTGCACTCTTGGCCAACAGATCATCGAGATTCTTTTCGATCTCGCTTTCGATCTTGCCTTTGAATGCGCCGAGCAAAAAGCCGAGCTTGGCGTGCAGATCGAAGCCTGTGGCTGTGACGCTTAACGTGCCTTCAACACCGCTGCGTTTGAAACTCACCTCGTCAGCTGTTTTGCCTTCTTCGTAGGTGCAATCCATGTCGAGTTTTTTCTCGCAATCTTCGGCCCATTTGTAGGCGATCTTGCGAGCGGCGGGCAAGCCGAGGGTGTGTTGGCGGGAAATATTGATATCGGGCATGTCGGTCTCCTGTTTACATTATTTTGTCATAGCAAGCAATGCTGCGCGGCGCTCATCTTTGGGTAGAGGCGTGATGCCTTTGATGGCTTGGTAAAAAGCATTCCAGTTTTTACCATTCTTCTCAAACACGGCTTCAAATTGCGGCACGAGTTCGTCATAGGCGGCAAGAGCGCCGAGGCTGGCATTGTTGGCGTTGTTGATAAAGCGGTCGTAGCCGGCGAAGCCGCCCCAGCTGGCCTTCAGTTGCGCGTATTCGTCTCGCAATTGCTGCATAGCAAGTTGTTTTTGGATTGCTATTGAATCAGTAGCGCCTTGCGCAGTATTGATGCTAGCTACTGGCTTATTTTGCTTATAAATCTGAGCTAAGCGCTCCCGCGCACGCAGCGTGAGTGCACGAAACTCTTTGCGCTTGCTGTCAAACGCTGCATACTCCGCGCGCGCAGCACCCGAGCCATTTTTTGCTAACCATTGCTGGCCGCCCAAGCGCTCCACAGCGGTGGCAAATGATTCGTTGAACATCGTGTCATCTTTCACGTACAGCACTTGATGCGAGAGCTCGTGAAAAATCATCCGCGCCAGCTCGCCTTCGGGATACGTGATGAAAGTAGAAAGCAGCGGATCGCCGCCGGCCCAATTCATGTAGCCCAGTGTGGAATAGGCGGGCACGCCGTAGACATTCACCTCAAAGCCCTCAGCCTTGACGCGCTCAGCCTCAAGCTTCGCATCCGCCTCGCTGTAGTAGCCTCGATAGCTCACGCAGCCCACCACGGCAAAGCACCATGTTTTGAGTTGCAATGAATACGCGGGCGCGGCCACCACATTCCACACCACAGCGCTGCGCTTCAGATCGGCATAGCGGCGATAGCTGGCGTTGTCGGGCAGCGCGAGCTCTTTAGAGGCGAATTCTCTAATGCGTTGCGACAGCTCCAAGCGAGCTTTCGTGCCTTGCGGCGTTTGTGGATCGGCGAGCCAATCTTGCACAGGTTTGGCTGCGTTCATTACCGCAAGATGACCTTGCGTGTTTTGCCAGTAGTAGCCTAAGTTACTGCAACCGGAAATACAAATTACTATAAAAATAGTAGCACTCAGCGCAGTAAATACGCTGGCTACTGGGTATTTTTTCATAAAATGAATTGTCCTAGACCACATCTGCGCTCACCTGCACCGCGCAGTCATAAAACACCGGGCCGCGCCCCATATCCGTCAGGCGCTGGCTCGTGAGCTCGTTCACATTCTTGCCGTCCAGCCCCATCTTGCGCCACCAGATGCCCAGACTATGCACCACGCCTGGCCGAGCTCGATGAGAGATCACAGCTTTGCAGCGATACGTGCCGCGATCATTAAAAATTCGCACGATGCTGCCATCCGCAATGCCGCGTTGCGCCGCATCTTCGGCAGAGATTTCTAGCAACGGCTCGCCTTCCATATCGCGCAAGCTTTTCACATTGACGAAAGTGGAGTTCAAGAAATTCCGCGCTGGCGGTGAGATCATCGCGAGCGGATAACGTGCATCGCTGTTGGTCACTTCGTAGTTAGGCAAATGATCGGGCAGGCCATGCTGCTTGCTTTCAAATTCGCATTTGCCACTCGCTGTAGGAAAGCCGCCATTGGCAAACGGCGCATCTGGAATATTCAAAGGCGCGAAGCCATCTCTCAAAAGCACATCAAAATCCACAGCGCCCTCAAACGCTGTGCGGCAAAGTGCTTCATCGCTGTCTGCAAAGCAAGCATCGGTGTAGCCCATGTGTACAGCGAGCTCACGGAAGATTTGCGTGTTTGGCTTGGCTTCGCCGACAGGCAGAACAGCAGGCTGGTTCAGCATCACATCCGTGTGGCCATAGGAGAGATGAATATCCCAATGCTCCAGCTGCGTGGTGGCGGGCAAGATGTAATCGGCGTAATCAGCGGTGTCGGTTTGGAAATGCTCTAACACCACAGTGAACAGATCTTCTCGCGCAAAGCCTTTGACGACTTTGCTGCTCTCGGGTGCCACCGCCACGGGGTTGCTGTTGTAGACGATCATCGCTTGAACTTTGCTGCCAAACTCAGCCGAAGACTCACGCAAAAGATCGTCACCAATCGTGCTCATGTTGATCGTGCGCGACATTTTTCCTTGCATAAAATCAGGCCGATACAACGCAGTTCGATTCACAGGAAACATCCCTGAGCTTGAAAGCAGCAACCCTCCCGCCCGATGCCGCCATGCGCCCACCAACGCCGGCAGACTAGCAATCGCCCGCGCTGCATTGCCACCGCCGCGCACGCGCTGCATGCCGTAATTCAACCGAATTGCCACAGGCTCTGCGCGCTTGGCTGCTCCGCCATATTCCTTCGCGATTTGAACGATTTGTGCCTCTGGCACGCCACACACCTGCGCTGAGCGCTCACTATTCCATAGCAGAGCGCGTGCTTTAAGTGCGGGCCAACCCTGCGTATGCTGCGCGATGTAATCCTCATCCAACCAATCATTGGCAATCAGCTCATGCATGATGCCCAGCGCTAGCGCTGCGTCTGTTCCAGGCAAAAGCTGAATGTGCTCATGGCATTTCTCTGCCGTCTCGGTGCGCCTTGGATCGATACACCACACCTTCGCTTTCAGTCGCTTTGCTTCCTGCACATAGCGCCAAAAGTGCAAATTGCTGGTGATCGAATTGCTGCCCCAAATGATGATCAGTTTGGCTTCAGCAAAAAACTCTACCTTCATGCCCACCTTGCCGCCCAGCGTGTGCACCAGTGCTTCGGTGCCAGCTGCAGAGCAAATCGTGCGATCCAACTGCGACGCACCAAGCTTATTGAAAAACCGCGCCGCAATGCTCTCGCTTTGCACCAAGCCCATCGTGCCTGCGTAGCTGTAAGGCAAGATGGCTTGCGGATCCACAGCTGCAATCGCTTTGAGCCTCTGAGCGATATCACTGAATGCTGATTCCCAACTCACGCGCTCAAACTTGCCTTCGCCCTTAGCGCCCACGCGCTTCATCGGATGAAGCAGACGCTCGGGATGATAAGTGCGCTCCGTATATTTATTGACCTTCGCGCACAGCGTGCCATGCGTGTGCGCATGCGCTGGATTGCCACGCACTTTAAGCGCCACACCATCTTGCACCTCGGTTAAAAAAGCGCAAGTATCCGGGCAATCATGCGGGCATGCGCCGCGAATCACCGTGCTCTTATTCATGCTCATGCTATTTGCCCCTTGCGAAGCGCCAGCATTTGCAAATTCTCTGGCACAGCCAAGCCACGCAAGAAAGCTTCACACCGCGCAAGCTGCTCTAGGCTCACATATTCGTCTCTCTGATGCGCCACATTGATTGAGCCTGGGCCGCAGACCACGGTGTCGATGCCAGCTTGCTTGAACAAACCCGCTTCTGTGCCAAAAGCCACGAGCGTAGATTTTTCTTCGCCGCTTAATTGCTTAGCAAGCTTCGTCACAGCCAGCGCGTCAGACCCTAAAAAACTTGGCACAGCGCATATCTCGCTGAATGTGAA
This sequence comes from Variovorax sp., assembly GCA_043720775.1. Lineage (GTDB taxonomy): Bacteria > Pseudomonadota > Gammaproteobacteria > Burkholderiales > Burkholderiaceae_C > JANMDU01. The sequence goes on from JAYSRZ010000035.1 coordinate 15,234, forward strand.
GCCTGCGTCAGACGCTATTTTTTTCATAGCGCCTTGCGCAGTATTTGCGCCGGCTACCACGCGCTTTTGCATTAAATCTGCATCAGCAGTCGGCAGATCACGAAATTCATAATGAAACCACGCATCACGCGGCACGACGTTATCCGCAATGCCGCCTTGGAATTGCCCGACGCTTGCGGTAGAGAAGGGCACATCAAAGCCTTCATAGCGTGGCTCAGTGGCCTTCCATTCATCGGCCATGTCGCGAATGAGGCTCACGAGCTTTGCGGCTTCCTCAATCGCGTTCACCGAAGTGGGCGTAAGTGAAGAATGCGCCTCTTTGCCGCGCACGCAGCAGCGCCAGCGATACACGCCCTTATGCGCAATCGCAGGCACCATGCTGGTGGGCTCGCCCACGATGCAAGCCAGCGGCTGGATGCCCGCGTCTTTCATATCGGCAATTAATTCTTTCACGCCGTAGCAGCCGACCTCTTCGTCGTAACTCAATGCGTAATGAATCGCATAAGGCAGATCCGCTTCTAAATACGACTTGGCTTGCATCAAAGCGCAAGCGATAAAGCCTTTCATATCAGCGCTTCCCCGGCCATACAGATTCCCGTCTTTCACGACCGCGCCAAGAGGATCAACCGTCCAATCCTGCCCATCCCAAGGCACGGTATCGCTGTGGCCGCTCAAGATGAGGCCAGCGGGTTTGCTCTTGCCCACAGTGGCAAATAAATTCGCTTTGGTTTTATCCGGGTTGTAGGTCAAGCGCACATCCACGCCTAGCGAGCTAAGATGGTCTGCAGCTAGACGGATCAAAGGCAAATTGCTGTTGCGGCTCACCGTATTGATGCGGATGAGCTGCTGGGCGAGAGCAAGGCTCTCGGAGGAAAGGTTTTGAGGCATTGATGCATTCTCTCAGAAGCAAAAAAAGTTTAAACTGTTAGCTTGATTAGAAAGCCATCACCATGAAAACCATTGACTCCATCGCCACCCAAGCCGCAAGCATCGCCGCCGTGCGCCGCGATATTCATGCGCATCCTGAGCTGTGTTTTCAAGAGGTGCGCACTGCGGATGTGGTCGCCAAGAAACTTGAAGAATGGGGCATCCCGATCCATCGCGGCCTGGGCACCACGGGCGTGGTAGGCATCATTCATGGCAAAGATGGCGGCAAATGCGGCCGAGCCATTGGCCTGCGCGCCGACATGGATGCGCTGCCGATGCAAGAATTTAATACGTTTGCGCATACCAGTAAACACGCCGGCAAGATGCACGCTTGCGGGCATGACGGCCATACCGCCATGCTTCTGGCTGCAGCACAACACTTCGCCAAACACCGCAATTTCGATGGCACGGTGTATTTGATTTTTCAGCCCGCAGAAGAAGGCGGCGGCGGGGCGCGGGAGATGATCAAAGAAGGCTTGTTTGAGAAATTCCCAGTAGAAGCCGTATTCGGCATGCACAACTGGCCCGGCCCGCAGGTCGGCCAATTCGCTGTGAGCCCCGGGCCGGTGATGGCCTCCTCCAACGAATTCAAAATCGTCTTCCACGGGAAAGGCGGTCATGCTGCGCTGCCGCATAACTCAGTCGATCCGATCATTATTGCCACCCAGGCGGTGCAAGCATTTCAGAGCATCATCAGCCGAAATAAAAAGCCAGTCGAGGCCGGCGTCATCAGCGTGACGATGATTCACGCGGGCGAGGCGACGAACGTGATTCCTGATAGTTGCAAGTTAGAGGGCACTGTGCGCACGTTCACCACCGAGCTGATTGACTTGGTAGAAAAGCGTATGAAGGAAATTTCTGAAGGCTTGGCAAAAGCTTTCGGCGGCACAGTTGATTTTGAATTCAGCCGCAACTATCCGCCCACAATCAACAGCGAAAAAGAAGCACTGTTTTGCGCGAGCGTGATGGCGGAAATTGTGGGCAAAGACAACGTCACCGCGCAAGAACCCACCATGGGCGCAGAAGATTTCGCCTACATGCTGCAAGCCAAACCGGGCGCGTATTGCTTCATTGCGAACGGCGATGGCACGCACAGAGAAATGGGCCACGGCGGGGGCCCGTGCATGCTGCATAACCCGAGTTACGACTTCAATGATGATTTGATTCCGCTAGGGGCCACTTACTGGGTTCGGTTGTCGGAGAAGTGGCTGGCTGCTTGATTTGCTTTCACTGATGCCGCTCACCTTCGTGACAGGCTAAGCCAAAAGGCAATGCGCACAGAGCAGTGACGCCTTCGGCGGAGCATCTGCAGTACTCGCGATCAGGGCACGTCGTCCAAACTCGCTGCGCTCAAACAGGACGACTCTACGACCCTGATCGCTCCGTGCTTCAAGCTCACTGCTCAATCGTGCACATTGCCTTTTGGCTTAGCCCGTCACGAGAAACATGCTTTTTCACTTTTTCATTTGCGCGCAAATAGTTTTCGCTCCCGCGGCAAGCGCATCACTCAGCCTTCACAATCGTGATTCGTAGCTCAATACTGACTGATAATCTGCGCATGATTGACATATTGAGAGTGATCAAACCCTTTCTAATTGGGCTTGCTGTAGTTTTGGGCAGTTTGTACTTTTTTCTTTGTGTCTATTTTTCGTATGGCGTCAAAGGCTCGGTTGTTGACGCATCAACAGGCAAGCCAATCGAGGGTGCAATTGTTGTGGCAAGCTGGTCAAAATATGAGTCGTATGCATTGGGATCCATTCATGTTGGTGAAGTAAAGATACAAGAAACGCTCACTGACAAAAATGGGGAGTACAGTCTTAAGCCGTGGATTGAGTTCACCCGTTTGGGTTACTTCATAAAAAGCTCGCGTCCAGAAGTTTCCGTTGCAATGCCTGGCTATAAGCCAATGGTGAAAAGAGAAGAGGAAAGCAACGAGATGCTGCAAGTCTTCATGGTGCCACCTAACGGAAAATCGAGCGACTTGGGCAACGCAGCTGGCGGCATTTCCACACCACTAATGCGTAAATACATGTATGAGCATCACCACACTGGAATTAAAAAGTAGATGCATTTAGCTTCTGACTGAGTACCACCATACTAGCTGTGCTGCTAGATTCAGTTCGGCAAATCAGATGCTGCCAATTCGATGGCTCCAAATGCAACTTGGCAGCGCCTGAAACGCTAGAGCTCTCGCGGAAGGCTATGGCCTGTGTGCGTTAGCACGATTGAGCTGCGAGCTCGAAGCACGGAGCGATCAGGGTCGTAGAGTCGTCCTGTCTGAGCGAAGCGAGTTTGGACGACGTGCCCTGATCGCGAGTACTGCAGATGCTTCCCCGAAGGGGTCGCTGCTCTGTGCGAGCGCACGCAGGCCATAGCCTTACGCGAGAACCGCCAGAATTGTTAAGCGCGCGAAGCAGTTTTACGAACGCTACTCACCTTCGCTTTAGCACGCGGCTTCGGAGCTGCAACAGCCTTCGCACTCACTAATTTCAATTTCGGCTCTACAGTAGTAGCCATGACAACTGGCTCGGCATTCAAAGTCTTCGCCGCCGCCGCTTGCGCGAGTGCAAGCAATACTTGATGCTCAGCAAGCAAATAGTCTCCCAAATCCGCCACATCAGGCAGCGCGCGGCGGCATGCGATCAAGCCGTAATCTAAGCGGCCTGCGTAGCTCTGCACTGTGACGTTGAGCGCCATGCTGTGGACTGCGATCGACACAGGATAAAAGCTCGCTATTTTTGCGCCAGCGAAATACAAGGGCACAGGGCTACCGGGCACATTGGAAATGATGAGATTGCTGATCGGTGGCAATGTATTGAGCAGGCCCGAGCGCGATACCGCTGCGGCCACACCAGACATGAGCCACGGCGCACCGAAGAGGGGGAAGTCAGTCGGCATTGCGGTTTTGACGCGGCTCATCATGCGTTTATTCGCTTCTGAGGCTTCATGAATAACTGCAAGGCGCAGAGCGGGATCTGCGATGTCAGTGCCGAGGATGGATGTGACGAAGCTCACCTGATTGTTGGCCGAGAGGTCGCCCGCTTCGCGCAGGCTCACGGGGATGGCCGCGAGGAGCGTTTTTTCGGGCAAATCATTGTGATCTTTGAGATAGCGGCGCAGTGCGCCGGCAGTCGTCGCCATCACCACATCATTGAGCGTGCCGCCGAGAGTTTTGCCGATGAATTTCGTCTCAGCCAGAGAAATTGTGCGGCCAGCGAAGGTGCGCTGATTCGTGATGGTCGTGTTGAGCAGCGTGCGCGGGCCGAAGAGCTTCAAGTTTTGCGGTAAGCCCCATGTGCGCTTGCCTGAATTCTCATCGGGTGTGGCCACCACATCGCGCACTGCGCGCAGCATCTGAGGCGCAGTTTGCACAAGCTTGACGACTTGCAGCGCCGTATTGCGCAGCGCTGCGCCGCCGAGCTCTGCCATGCCCAGCTGATACCGATGGCTGCGCACTTTCGGGCGCGGCGGCTTGACCACGCGGCCTGTGGCCTCCATATCAAAAATCGCTTGCACCACAGCCATGCCCGCCTGCCCATCCATGCCCGCGTGATGCGCTTTCGTGTAGAGCGCAACTTGCCCGCCTTTCAAACCATCAATGATAAAAAATTCCCACAGCGGCCTGCTGCGATCAAGCAAGCTCGAATGCAAGCGAGCCACATATTGCTGCAGCAATCGATTCGTTCCCGGTTTGGGCAATGTCACGTGTCGTACGTGGTATTCGATATCAACATCTTCATCTTCCACCCAAACAGGATTCGATAAATCAAACGGAATAAGTGCGAGCTTGCGCGTAAAGAGATCTGCCAAATGCATGCGCTCAGAGATGCGCTGCTTCGCAAGCTCAAAAAAATCATCGCTTGCAAAACCTTCTGGCAAATCCATCACGCAGAGCGAGCCGATATGCATAGGCATCTCAGGCGATTCGAGGTGTAAGAAGGTGGCATCTAGGCCGCTCAAATGATTCATGAATTTCTCCTAAAACAACTAAACACAGCATG
>JAYSRZ010000036.1:0-6574 GCA_043720775.1 Variovorax sp.
GTAGCAGCGCTGGTGTACAGCTTCGTGCGAGCGATCACTACCGTAAGCGCGGTGATCTTTTTGGTGACGGCAGAAAACGAATTGGCCACCACCTACATCATTGGCCGCGTAGGCAATGGCGATTACGGCATTGCGCTGGCGTATTGCACGGTGCTGATTGTTTTGATGAGTTGCGCGACGGCGCTGATTCAATTCCTTGTGGGCGAGCGAAAGTTGGGACGGCGAAAAGGTGCAGTCGCTCCCGTCGCAGCCCATTAAATCTAAATAAAAATAAGGACACACCATGAGTAACGAGCGGTCAACTGACGGAGTTAGGTTCGAGAACATCACCAAACGATACGGCTCAGATGCCTCCGCGCCTCTGGCCGTCAAAGGCATCACCTTTGAAATCAAAAAAGGCTCGCTCACCACGATTCTCGGGCCTTCAGGCTGCGGCAAGACGACCACGCTGCGCATGATCGCCGGCCTCGAATCTCCCACCAGCGGCCAAATCATCATGGATGGCCAAGACGTGACCACGCTCGGCCCCGCGCAGCGCAATGTGAGCATGATGTTTCAAAGCTATGCGCTCTTTCCGCACATGGATGTGATTGAAAACGTGGGCTACGGCCTGAAGATGAGCAATGTGCCCAAGGCGCAGGCTCTGCAGCGCGCCAATGACGCACTCAAAAATGTCGGCTTGGTGGGCTTCAATGAGCGCTTGCCCAGTGAGCTCTCGGGCGGGCAGCAGCAGCGTGTGGCGCTCGCGCGGGCTTTGGTTTTAGAGCCTGCGGTGTTGCTCTTTGATGAGCCACTGTCTAATTTAGATGCAAGATTGCGCCGCGAAATGCGCGAAGAAATTCGCGGTTTGCAGCAGCGCTTGGGGCTCACGGTCGCTTACGTCACGCATGATCAGAGTGAGGCGCTCGCAGTCAGCGATCAAATCATCGTGATGGATCACGGCATCATCGCGCAACGCGGCACACCGCAGGATTTGTATGAGTTTCCTACGTCTGAATTCGTTGCAGGCTTCATGGGCGAGGCCATGCTTTTCCCTGCTGAATCGTTGGCGAGCGGCCAAGTCAAGCTCGGGCCTTTGCAGCTCACACCAAAGAAGCCAGTGGCTGCGGGCAAGGTGAAAGTAGCCGTGCGCCCTGAGGCTTGGCAAATTCACGCCCCCGGTTCAGGCATGGCCGCAAAGCTTGCTAAGAGCGCGTATCTGGGCAGTTTTTATGAGTACACGTTTGACAGTGAGCTGGGCTCAATTTTTGTTGTGTCGCCAGATTTGGTGAACGTGCTGAGCGTGGGCGCGGATGTGTTGCTCTCGCTGAGTTCGCATGGCGTGTCAGTTGTTGCTGTCTCGTAACTGTGCCGACACCATTGCGCGACATAATCAAAGCCAGTCACCTACACCGTTCGCCCTGAGCTTGTCGAAGGGTTCACTGAGGCTTCGACAAGCTCAGCCCGAACGGATTACCTTGAAAATCTAGTCATGAACCAACTTGATGCCCTCAAACAATTCACCACCGTCGTTGCCGATACCGGCGATTTCAAACAGCTCGCGCAATTCAAGCCGCAAGACGCGACGACAAATCCTTCGCTGATTTTGAAGGCCGTGCAGAAGCCGGAATACGCGCCTTTGATCGCACAAGTCAAAGCCGCACACCCCAACGCGCCGATGGATGAGTTGATTGACCGCCTCGTTGTGCGCTTCGGCCAAGAGATCGTCAGCATCATCCCCGGCCGTGTGTCGATGGAAGTGGATGCCCGGCTCTCGTTTGACCAAGCAGCGAATGTCAAACGCGCCAAGCGCATCATCGCCATGGCTGCTGCAGCGGGCATTCCGCAAGAGCGCATCTTGATCAAGCTCGCCTCCACGTGGGAAGGCATTCAAGCCGCGGGCGCGCTAGAGAAAGAAGGCATCCATTGCAACCTCACGTTGCTCTTCGCCTTCTGCCAAGCTGTGGCCTGCGGCGAAGCCAAGGTGCAACTCATTAGCCCATTCGTTGGCCGCATCTACGATTGGTACAAAAAATCTGCTGGCAGTGGCTCAGGAACCGCCGCAAGCGGCGGGTGGGTCGAAGCAGACAACGCCTTGAGTAACGACCCCGGCGTGAAATCCGTCACCCGCATCTACAACTACTACAAAAAGAAAGGCATCAAAACCGAAGTCATGGGCGCGAGCTTTCGCAATGTGGGCCAGATCACAGCGCTGGCTGGCTGCGACCTATTAACGATCAGCCCTGAGCTTTTAGCCACACTTTCAGCATCAAATGAGCCTTTATCGCCCGCCCTGTCTGCGCAGAGTGCTATGAAATTAGAAGCGTCACTGGTGAGCTACAACGAAGCTGCTTTCCGCTTCGCATTGAATGAAGACGCGATGGGCACTGAAAAATTAGCTGAGGGCATCCGCGCTTTCGCAGCCGATGCGATCAAACTCGAAGCGTTGATCAAGGCGGCTTGATTTTGAAATTCCGTTCGCCCTGAGCTTGTCGAAGGGTGCTCAACTCTTACGAGAAAACTCATGCCACGTTGCGATCAGACCCCCGCTTGGAAACTATTAGGCGAACACTACGATGCCAGTGGAAAAGACTTCGACGCACGCACAGCGCTTGCGCAAGATACAAGTCGTGTAAGTGTGCTGAGCCAAGCTGCGCCACACGTCTTTGCTGACTTGTCTAAAAACCGAATTGATACAGCGACCGAAGCGTTGCTCATGCAGCTTGCACGCGAGTGCGGCATGCAAGCGCAGCGCGACGCGATGTTTGCAGGAGAAGCGATCAACAGCACCGAAGAAAGAGCTGTTTTACACACGCTTTTAAGGCGAAAACAGCATGTTGCCGGCGTAAATACTGCGTGGAGTGCTATTAATTCAGGAGTTCACACTGAGAAGCTGCAAGCAGTGCATGGCGTGCTCAATGCGATGTTAGCCTTTGCCGAGAACGTGCGTGCAGATGATGAAATCACTGATGTCGTCAACATCGGCATCGGCGGCTCGGATCTTGGCCCGGCGATGGCAACTATTGCCCTAGATGAATTCGTCACGCCAAAGAAGCGCTTCCATTTCGTCTCCAATATTGACGGCCATGAGCTTGCCGCGACGCTCAAAAATCTGAAGGCAAAAAACACACTCTTCCTCATTGCCTCCAAGACGTTCACTACGACTGAGACGATGACGAATGCGCAATCTGCGAAGGCGTGGTTTACAGCGCAAGGCGGCACAGATACTGCGCGGCATTTCGCTGCGCTTACAACAAACGTCGAAGCGGCCAAAGCATTCGGCGTTACCACCACCTTCGGCTTCTGGGATTGGGTGGGCGGGCGATATAGCTTGTGGAGCGCGATTGGCCTGCCGCTAGCAATAGCGATTGGCGCAAACAACTTTCGCGAATTCTTAAACGGCGCTGCCGAGATGGACGAGCATTTCGCCACCGCACCTCTTGAGCAAAACCTCCCCGTGCGCCTCGGCCTGCTCGATGTTTGGTATCGCAATTTCCACGGCTTCACGAGCCGCTGCGTAGCGCCCTACCATTCCGCACTGCGTCGCTTCCCTGCGTATTTGCAGCAGCTAGAAATGGAAAGCAATGGCAAGCGCGTGGACAAGAGCGGCCAAGCTCTGCCCTTTCACACCAGCCCCGTGATCTGGGGCGAGCCGGGCACGAATGGTCAGCATGCTTTCTTCCAAATGCTGCACCAAGGCACAGAAGTGATCCCGCTGGAATTCATAGCTGTGAAGCGCGCCGCGCACAATTTGCAAGATCATCACACTAAGCTGCTGGCCAATGCCATTGCGCAATCGCAGGCTTTTTTGCAAGGCAAAGCGAGCGATGACGGCCATCGCCATTTCCCCGGCAATCGCCCGAGCACATTCTTCGTGCTCGATGCGCTCACACCAGCCTCGCTTGGCGCATTGATCGCGATGTACGAACACCGCGTCTTCGTCAGCGGCGCGATCTGGGGCATCAACAGCTTCGATCAATTCGGCGTAGAGCTGGGCAAAGTGCTTGCTAAAGACGTAGAGGCGCGATTGCTTTCTGGCACTGTGGAGGGCGTAGATGCATCAACAGCCGCTTTGATCGGAAAACTCAAATGAACATCGTTTTTGATTTCGGCGCCGTGCTCGTCAATTGGCAGCCGCATGAAGTGGTGCGCAAGCACTTCCCTGAGATCGCAAATACGCCTGAAACAGCAGCGCAGCTTGCTAGTAGCTTCTTCGCCCATCCCGATTGGCAAGAGTTCGACGCAGGCCGCGTGAGCCCGCAAGAAATTTCCCAACGCTGCTCGAAGCGATTGGAGCTCGATATGCAAGCCGTCCAAAAGATGGTGGATGACATTGAAGACCACATCACGCCCATCCCAAGCTCGGTGCAAGTGCTTGAAAATTTGTATCCGCAAAAAGAGGCAAAGAACTACAAACTCTATTTCCTCTCCAACATGCCCGCCCCTTACGCACGCGGCCTAGAGCGCCACGCCTTCATGCGCTGCTTTGATGGTGGCATCTGGTCTGCTGATCATGGCCAGATCAAGCCGCAGCCGGAAATTTTTCACAAATTGGAAAGCATGTACGGCCTCAAAGGTCAGCAAATCTTATTCATCGACGATCACCCCGCCAACATCGCAGCAGCACGTATTGAGGGTTGGCAAACCATCCATTTGACCGATCCCTCTAAGTTGGCTGAGCTATTGTTTGCCAAGCTCAAAATATCCGTGCCATAATACGAGCTTCGGGTTTTCCCGATAAGAGAACAAAGCAACCCGCTGAATTCTCACCGTGCATCACCATACATCTTTGGGCGATCAACCCGGCAAACAAGTTTGCTGAGACAACAGATCGCCACCTAAGCCAGAGCCTTGAATAGCAGGCCTCTCGTTTAAGAACACTAGTTTGGATGGTTGATGTGATATCAATCCGTCCGACAGTGGTTGTGGTCTAAACCTCCTACTCGTCAGACAAAATGGACTTGCTCGTCCAAGCTTTGCTTGTGCGTGTTTGCTTTTGCATGAACGACTTTACTGAAGAATTTAAATCTATTTCTGCTGAACATATTGCAGAAAATAACGATGTGGCCGGCGTGGAATCTGCGCCAATAGCTATTGAAATCATAGCAAACGAAGCACTCGTCGAGGATCAGGTGCAAACTGTTTCCGAGTTGCCGGCAGAGCCAGAAATACAAGAGCCTGCTGAACCCGCTGGCCCAAATCCTTTCGAGCTCCTCGGCCTCGCCCCAGCACTCGTCAAAGCCATCGCTGATCTCGGTTACAAAGCGCCCACCGCCGTGCAAGCGCGCGTGCTGCCATTGGCTATGACCGTGAAAGCCATCGAAGGCGAGACCACCAAAGCGGTCATCAACGATTTGATGGTCTCCAGCCAAACGGGTAGTGGCAAAACCGCCGCATTCTTGCTGCCCATCTTGCATCGCTTGCAAACCGATCTTCATGATCGCGAGCGCGAAGAAGCCGCCGCTTGGAAAAAGACGCTCGAAGAAGCCGCCGAACGCGGCGAAATAGCACCGAAAAAGCCAAAGCGCAAAAACCCGATTGACCCGCGCAATTTCCGCGCTGCCACACCGCAAGCCCTCATCCTTTGCCCAACGCGTGAGTTGGCGCAGCAAGTTGCTAACGATGCAATCGAACTCGCCCGCCACATGACTGGCGTGCGCGTGGCCAACGTGATCGGCGGCCTGCCGTATCAAATTCAAATTGCAAAATTGCAGAATGCCGATCTCGTGGTTGCCACGCCCGGCCGCTTGCTCGATTTGCAGCGCAATGGCCAGATCAAATGCGAAGGCGTGAAATGCCTCGTGCTCGATGAGGCCGATCGCATGCTCGATCTCGGCTTCTCCGATGATCTCGCTGCCATCCATCAGCTCACTGAAAAGCGTGAGCAAACCATGATGTTCAGCGCGACGTTTGCTGCGCGCATTCAGCAGCTCGCCGCGCGCGTGATGCGCGACAACGGCAAAGCCGCCCAGCGCATCACCATCGACAGCCCGCAAGACAAACACGTCAACATCACGCAAAAACTTTTCTGGGCCGACAACTTGGTGCACAAGCGCAAGCTGCTCGACCATTGGATGCGCGAGACATCAATCGTGCAAGCCATCGTGTTTGCCAACACGCAAATTGAGTGCGATTCGCTCGCGCAAGATTTGATCGATGCTGGCTTTGATGCTGCTGCATTGCACGGCGCTCTTTCTCAGCATTTGCGCAACAAGCGCTTGAAGAGCTTGCGCGATGGCCATATCCAATTCTTGGTCGCCACAGACGTTGCCGCTCGCGGCATTGATGTGCCATCGATTTCTCACGTATTCAACTACGGCTTGCCACTCAAAGCTGAAGACTACACCCACCGCATCGGCCGCACAGGCCGCGCCGGCCGCGATGGCATGGCCGTGACATTCGCCGAGCCGCGTGATCGTTTCCGCATTCGCGATATTGAAGACCACACACGCCAGCAATTGAAGGCTGACGTGATCCCCGGCCTAGAGCCCACAGATCGCCCACGCGAATCGAAGAAGCCGTTTGGCAAATTCGGTGGCGGCGGTGGTGGCGGCTTCGCAGGCAAGAGCTTTGGTGGTGACCGTGGTGGAGATCG
>JAYSRZ010000037.1:0-2348 GCA_043720775.1 Variovorax sp.
TTGATCATCGCAAGAGACGATGTGAGTAGCAGCATGCCACCGCCGACTTGGAAGCTAGCCAGCGTGATGCCGAAAAATTCCAATAACTTGAGGCCGAGCACAGCAGACAAACCGATCACCACAAACACGCTAAAGCTGGCTACAAGAATAGTGTGCTTTTTTTGCTCGCGCGAGAAGCCTTGCGTGTAGTGAATAAAAAATGGAATGCAAGCCAGCGGGTTAACGATGGCAAGCAAGGTGACGAGGGCTTTGGTGTCCATAAAAGAATAGGATTGCAAGTAATGTTGCAAGCCTATCACGTCAGAGCAGTGTGCGATACGGTCGGCGCGGCCAGTTGGTCAAGCCGCTGAGTCGCTTCAATCTGCGTTGGTGCAAGGCTTGAAGCAGGCGCTTGAAAAACTGGCGACGCAGCTCAAGCCGCTGGCTTTGCATGGCTAGAGAATTGTTCATACCAATTGATCCTGCGCGTCAAAATCATCACGATGGCCAATACGACGAAGAGCACGACTGAGCCCATCACGAGTGCCGTTTGCTCCAGTTGCAGCAGCACATAAAGCAAGGCATAGAGTGCCGCCATGCCCGCACCAAAAGGCAGGCCGCGCCATTTGCCGCCCAGCATGTGGCTGGCGTAAAACGTGAGAAGCAGCACGGTAGCGCTTGCGCCTGCGGCGTAGGCTCGTGCGAATCCGATGTGTTCACTCAGCGAGACGAGCAGCAAAAAGAAGCTGCAAATTGCGCTGCCCGCCAGCAGATATTGCACCGGATGCACGCGCAACTTTTTCATCACTTCAAACAGACCCACGGCCACAAAGGTAAGCACGATAAACAGCAAACCATACTTGCTGGCGCGATCACTGAGCGAATACGCATTCACTGGCTCGACGAAAGCGACTTGCACCACTTCAGCACATTCCTTGTCCGCACCGTGCTGCGTATTACACAGCGGCATGCCTCGGCTCACCTGCTCGCTTGCATTGGTGGCTATGGCATTGAGCCGCCATTCGGCCGTGAAGCCCTGGCCGGGGCTGATCTTTCGCTCTGAGGGCGCGAAGCGGCCTGTGAACGAGGGATGCGGCCAGTTGCTGCTCATGGTGATCGTGGTCGTCTCGCCCAGCGGCACGATGCCCAGCTGCTGTGTGCCGACGAATTCAACTTGCAGCTCCGCGCTCAAGGCTTCGCCTTTGGCTATCAGCGCAGCAGTGGGCAAATCGATCAGCTGCGCATGCATGCCGCGCTTGTAGGTCGGATGCGCTGAGCCGGCTTTGAGTTTGATGTCTTGGCCATTGAATTTGATGCTGGCGTGGCGAATGCCGCGCGGATCATCGAGCGCCAGCGTCAAGATCGGTGCTTCGCATTGCATGCGCGAGCCAGCCACTGTGTTTTTCGGTATGGCCAAATCGCTGGGCACAAACGAAGCTTTAAGCGCTGCTTTCGTATTGAGCACCTGCGCAGAATAAATGCTGCGCGTGCGATTTTCTACCGTGACTTGCGTTTGCACATTCAAAGTTTGCGGTGTGCTGCTGGCGATGAATTCGCGCTTTTCCTGCGTGATTTTTCTGTCTTCACCGCGCTCCGTCCAGCTTTCAATGCACGACATATGCAGCACCGGCCCAAGCAAGGTTTGCGCGCCGGCCACACTATCGCTCACGCTGGAAAGCGCTTCTTGCCGATAGCTTTGCCGCTCAGAGATGATGCCTTGGATCATGCTTAAGAAAGCAGCGAGCGCGATGCCCACGCCGGCCAGAGACAGCAGTTTGAGGAGAAGGGGATTTTTCATGAGTGCTCCGTTGTTGATGGAGCGACTTTGCGGCTCTAGCGTGAGCGCAGATTGAAGTTTGTGAAGCGAGTGTGAAACGCCTCTGTTTCATCAAGAATCAGCTGGGCAGCAGCAGCTCCGCGCGGAAGCCGGGAGCAGTGTTAGCGAGGCGCAATTGCCCGCCATGCAAGCGCATGATTTCGCGCACGATTGCTAAGCCCAGACCGCTGCCTGCATGGTTGCCCGCGGGGCGCGGTGTGCTGAAAAAGCGCTCGCCTAGGCGCGGCAGGGCGTAATCGGGCACGCCTGGGCCAGCATCTTGCACGGTGATGACATACCAGTTGCCCTCACTGCTGAGGCTCACGTGGAGCGCAGCGCCTTCGGGCGAAAAGTCGATAGCGTTATCGAGCAGGTTGGAAACAGCTAAAAGCAGTAAATCGGCATCAATTCTTGAGAAAAAAGAGGCGATTGAGTCCGTGGATACTGCGTGAAGTGCTATGTTTTTAATAGTGATCTGCGGCTGCGCTTGCACAAGCGCACGTTGCACCACATCATTGAGAGATTGCAGTTTGAGTTGCAGCAATCGCCCACC
>JAYSRZ010000038.1:0-2348 GCA_043720775.1 Variovorax sp.
AAGTCTTTGACACGACCGCCGCGAACCAGCACAACGCTGTGCTCTTGCAAATTGTGGCCTTCACCGCCGATGTATGAAATCACCTCAAAACCGTTGGTCAAGCGCACTTTGGCAACTTTACGCAAAGCGGAGTTAGGCTTTTTAGGTGTCGTTGTATATACGCGAGTACACACGCCCCGACGCTGCGGGCAGTTTTGCATCGCGGGAGATTTCGACTTGATCGTCTCAACCTCGCGTCCGTGACGGATGAGTTGGTTAATGGTTGGCATGGTTCTTCTAAACGTGAATGAAAAAACGAAAAATCACCTGAGCACTAAGCTAAGGCGACTTCCTCGCTACATCGTCAAAAGCAGCGAAGCCTTCTATTTTAGCCTGAAATCGGCTTTTGCATCAAGTGCTTACGACGTTTTGCTCAGCGCAAGCTTTGCATATGCAGGCCGTGCCTTGCGCCTCTTTCGGCAACTTTGCCAACAAATCTGCATGGAAGTCCATGCCCACGCACCAACAAGCGCTCTGTTTCTCACCTGTCGCTTTTTCAATCTCCATAGCGCATCGATTGGCTTTACCGCAGAGTGGGCACAAACTTTGATTGATTGCGGTAGAAGTTTCAGACATGCAAAGCCCCTTTTGAGAAAACCACGAGTTGCCCGGCGGGCATGGCTACCCAAGCCTCGTCCGTGGTGAGCGGTTGCGTCACCACCACAGCCACGCGATCCTGCGGCGTGGCCAGATCGGCGAAATTCACCGCCAAATCCTCATCGGCCAAACGGGCATGGGCAAATGGATGCTGGCGCAAAACGTAATGCAAACTGGTGGCAGCATGCGCCCAAAACGCATTACCGTTGGAGAGTAGGAAATTGAAGGTGCCAAGCGGGGCGATGTTTGCGGCCAATTCGCGCAAAGTGATCGTCAGCTCGGAAATGCTAGGCATGCCGGCGTGAGATTTGGCCAGCTCTTGCAGAATAAAACAAAAAGCACGCTCACTGTCCGTTGTGCCTACGGGATGAAAGCTGCCATGCAAGCGCGGATGGAAATCCTTCAAATCGCCATTGTGCGCAAACACCCAGTAATGCCCCCAGAGCTCGCGCACAAACGGATGGCAATTGGCCAGGCTCACCTCGCCCTGCGTGGCTTTGCGGATGTGCGCGATCACGTTTTCGCTCTTGATTGGATAGCGGCGCACCAGCTCAGCCACGGGGGATTCACAAGCCGGCAAATGATCTACAAAATGGCGCAAGCCTTGATGTTTTCCGGCCTTGCCACCTTCAAAAAACGCCACGCCCCAGCCATCGGCATGATGATCCGTGCGCCCACCGCGCTGCGCAAAGCCGGCGAAGCTGAACATCACGTCAGTTGGTGTGTTGCAGTTCATTCCGAGCAGTTGGCACATATCAGGCACGTCATAAATCCAATGCTCGGGCGAATTGCGTCGTTACAAATCCTCGCCATACGACCCGTATGTCTGCGGTTTGTGCCTAGCACTTCATCCCGATCATTGAATTTCTGAAGTGCCTGATCGCTATTGTGCTGCAATTAAAATAACTACTATGAAATCCATTGCCTACACTCGCGGACAACAACTGCCCGCTATCCTTGAAAACCGCATCGCCATCCTCGATGGCGCAATGGGCACGATGATTCAGCGCTTCAAACTCTCTGAGGCACAGTATCGCGGTGAGCGTTTTGCGGATTTTGAAAAAGATGTAAAAGGCAACAACGAGTTGCTGAGCATCACGCGCCCGGATGTCATCGCTGATATTCACGAAGGCTACCTGGCAGCTGGCTGCGATTTGATTGAGACCAATACCTTCGGCGCGACGACGATTGCCCAAGAAGATTACAAAATGGCGCATCTGGCGCGCGAGATGAATCTGCAATCCGCAAAAATCGCCCGCGCAGCTTGCGATAAATTCTCTAGCGCTGATAAGCCGCGCTTCGTCGCCGGCGCACTCGGCCCCACGCCCAAGACGGCCAGCATCAGCCCCGACGTGAACGATCCCGGTGCTCGCAATGTGACGTTTGAGGAACTCCGCGCAGCGTATTACGAACAAGTCGAGGCCCTAGTCGAAGGCGGCTCAGACGTGCTGCTGGTCGAAACCATTTTCGACACACTAAACGCCAAAGCCGCGTTGTTTGCCATCGACGAGTACTTTGAAAAAAGCGGCGAACGCCTACCGCTCATCATCAGTGGCACAGTGACGGACGCTTCAGGCCGCATTCTGAGTGGCCAAACCGTGACGGCCTTCTGGCACAGCGTGCGCCATGCGCGCCCATTGGCTGTCGGCCTCAATTGCGCCTTGGGTGCAGCGCTGATGCGCCCTTACATCCAAGAGCTCGCCAAGGTCGCG
>JAYSRZ010000039.1:0-2347 GCA_043720775.1 Variovorax sp.
TAAAAACTGAGCGTAGTAGCCAAGTACCGTGGTGACTTGCGTTTGCTGAAGCATGATTTCAGACAACCACACGCGGTACGGGTCACGGGTGTTTTGCCAAGGTAGGCTGTTGCGTCCGTGGGTTTGTTGCCAACTCACCAGTTTTTCGGCGAATTGGTCTTTGAGGGCTACGTCCACAAATTGAAAACTGATGACTTAAGGCCAGCAACCAAGTGCAGCCGAATCAGACTGTTACATCCAGCAAATCTGCACGAACGTTTACCGTTGCCTCAAAGGTATCAGCAGGAACTGGTGCACTCGCAAGATGGGATGTTAATTCTGTGAGCTTGCTATCCAGCGCATTCAGCGCTTGCTCTTGCACGTCAATCTCGCTCATTCGCTCATCCAGGCCAGATGCCGCGCCCTGAATGCGTTCAATGGCTTCTATGCGCCGGTCGAAATGACGGCGGCGCTCGCGCAGCTGCGCGTCCAGCTGGGCAGCGGCGGATTTGTTCCACAGCTCAATTTCACCCAAAGCTGACTCATAGACCACACGCAAACGTGTTGACAAAGCACGCACCAAGCGCTCAGAAAAATCGGGCTGCGACAGCTTTAAAACATTGCTGACACCGAGGTACTGCACATGACTGCGCTCAATCAACGCCATGTCGTTTTCAAACCGCTTCAGCTCAGGCGCCTTGGGTGCTTGCAATGAAAAACCAAACTCTGTGTTGAGCTGCTTGAACGATGCCACCAGCATGGAGTGAATCTCGCCGCTGGTGACCTGCGCTTTTTGAAGCGAGCCCTGCAAACGAGAAAAAGTTTGCCCGTACGCTTTTTTGACCCCGAACTTGATGCCTGGCTGTTTGAGTGTGTAGGTCAGATCCGTCAGCTCGGTTTTTAAGGCCGGGGTGCTCAAAAGCTCAAACACTTCCCGCAGCAGCTTGAGATGAACCGAGCGCACCGCGTGAATTTTTGCACCACTCGCGCCGAACTCAGTTTGCTCCTGCTCGATACGGGTGCGCATGTGTTTGATCACGGATGCGTTTTTACCTTTCAAGCCGCGCAGCTCGTCCATTTGCTCAGCGATGTCACGCCTGCGAATATGAATAGAGCGACCAGCCTCTACACGCAACTCGCCTATACCGTTGGCCACAGCTGCTCGCAGAATCTTTTGGCGCTTACCCATGATGCCTTCGGCCAATGCAAGCTCAAGGTTGGGCAAGCAACTAGCCGCAAGCAGTTCCTCGTCACGCGTGACTTTCGCCACCAAGCCTTTTTGTGCCGACACCGGGATCACCTGCTCAACGGGCAAGTTCAATATCTCGGCAGAACTCTTGCGTTGGCGGTCAATTTGCGCTCTGATTTGCTCAGGCGAGCTCAGGGCATCCCACAGCGTGTCGATTTTATTCAGCACTACCAATCGCGAGATGTTCTCATCGTCTTCTGAGATCAGGTGCTCGCGCCAGATCGACAAATCTGATTTGGTCACGCCGGTATCAGCCGCCAAAATAAACACCACCGCGTGGGCTTGTGGGATCAAGCTAACCGTCAGCTCTGGCTCGGCGCCAATCGCGTTCAGCCCCGGCGTGTCCAGAATCACCAAGCCCTGCTTGAGCAGTGGGTGCGCAATGTTGATCAAAGCGTGCCGCCACCGGGGCACTTCGATCAAACCATCGGCGCCCACCAGCGGGTTGTCGTCAATATTCTCGTCATGCCAAAAGCCCAGGGCTCTTGCATCGTCTTTGGTGACGTGGCGAACTTCCGCCACTTTCTCAAGCGCTTGCGCCAACTGCGCCGGGTCGTTCACGTCCAGGTCGACACGCGTCCATTTTTCAGGCACTGCGCGCCACTCCATCAAGGCTTGGGTTTGCAATCGGGTTTCTATTGGCAACAACCTGAGGCATGGCGCCACATCAGCGTCATAGCCCAGTTCAGTCGGGCACATGGTGGTACGGCCTGCGCTGGCCGGCATGATTCGCCGGCCGTATCCGGCAAAGAAGATCGCGTTGATAAGCTCGGATTTGCCGCGCGAGAACTCCGCCACAAAAGCCACCATGACTTTATCAGAGCGCATCTGCTCTTCAAGGCGCTTCAGTCGTTCTTCAACTGCAGCATTGAGCAAATCATGACCGCGCATCCATTCGGCCAGCAGTTTCAGGCGTAAAGCAAATTCACGCCTCCACGAGCCGTGCTGGTCAAATTGTTCGTTAAAGGACATATCGGGACATATCGCATTCTGAAATTAATCAATCAATATAGCATCGCCCAGCCCAAAGGGCTATAACAGAATCTACTTAGGGCTAAGGCTTTTGACATTTTGCGCAGTAAAAAGTCGATCTTTGTCCTTGCCGAATGCCTTTGATCG
>JAYSRZ010000040.1:0-2346 GCA_043720775.1 Variovorax sp.
CGCACCTCTGGCTTGCTTTCCCGCTCCAACAAGCTGATGTACGACGTGCGCACCAGCTCAGTGATCGACACCTTCACCGGCGAGGCGCGATCAGGCCCGTTGCTCAAAGCGGGCATCACGCTGCCTCAGGCCACTGTGGTGATTTCGACTTGGGGCGCATGGCGCACAGCCCACCCCAAGACCACGATCCTCGCGCAAGACGGCGGCATAGGCCGCACTTATCCCATGAATCCTCTGCGTGGGCGCGATGATCAAGGGCCGATTTTTCCGGTTGGCGATGTCGATTCGCGGCTGCCGGTGCACGAGGTTGTGCTCGGCGTGACCAATGCGCAAGGCCAAGCTCTGGCGTTCCCGCGCGCCAGCGTGCAGCTTGCGCTGGCCGCTGGCGAACCAGTGCGAATGGGCGGTGTCGAAGTGCGCAGTGAAGCGGGCGGGCTGCGCGCTTTTGTGGGCAGCAGCGAGGTGGCCAGCCAACAGTCTTTTTGGTTTGCTTGGAGTCAATTCAAGCCAAAGACGCTGCTTTGGAAACGCTGAGGGCTGCACCGCCTGAGCATCGCACTGAGCACACGGCACATAAGCCACAGGTGAGGCATCTGAGTTGTCTTTATCGCGTAAAAGCGTCTCGTTTACTTCTGCTTAGCCAGCCATTTGTCAAACATCGCAATCTCTTTCTTTTGCGCGGCGATGATACTGAGAGCCATCTTTTTCATTTCAGGCGATTTACCGTGCGCTAGCTGCATTTCTGACATTTCCACAGCCTGCTGGTGGTGAATTTTCATCATCATCGCAAAGTCTTTGTCAGTATTTCCCGTCATCTTCATTTTGTCCATGCTATCCATGCCTGTCATCATGGATTTTTTCATGCTGTCAGAGCCGGTCATGCCCGTCATGCCTTTGTGCATCTGGCTGTGGGGCATGGTCTGTTGCATAGCGGATGCGGGTGCAGCGGGTGGTGAAACCATTTGGCTTGTCGCTGGGAGAGCGTAAGTGAATAGTGCTGCTATAAGAGCGTGGTGTGTGATGTTCATCGTTTTCCTTTTAGCTGTAATGCTGGCTGTGATGCGCGTTGATTTGAGCTGTCGCAATGCACTTTGAACCATGGAATCGCCATCGCCCAAAGCGCACTGCCCATGCGCTACTCGCGAAGATCAGGATTTCTTCCCATCCTTAGCGCTGTCTTTCTCTTTGTCGCTGCCTGTGGTCTTGGGCGGCTGCTGGCTGCTCGGCGTCTGCATGCCTTTGCCCTGTAGGTCTTTGTTGCCTACCAGCTTGCCGATACCGTTGTCTGGCGATGCTTTGTCGGCAGTTTGCGACGGATTACTTTTGTTTTGATCTGAGTTCATGATGATTTCCTTGAAAGATAAATAGTGAAATAGAGACCGTATCAACCTATAGATGGCTGACAAATCCATCTTCAGTGATCAGATAGCTCGCATCCGTGCGCTAACAGACACAAAGGCTTGTCGAAGCTGTAACGTTTGATTCACGAGCCATTGGCCTACATCGCTACAGCGCTTCAAGGCTTCTCAGTTGCTTTGGGTGCAGAGTGATCGTTGTTTTGCCCGGGAATCGGCATGCCGCGCGATTCTTGTTCCTTGGTCATCGCACCACTTGGGCGGCCTGTGGGCGGCGCAGGTTGTGTGGCAGTGATATTGGGGAAAACAGACTCTGCAGTTGGCACGCCTGTACTTGAGCCAGAAGCAATCGATGCGTTTTTGTTAATCTGCTCTGACGGCATGGCTGGCTGTGCTGCTGGCTCAGGCGGCTTACTGCAAGCGGAAGCGAGCAATAAAAAGAAAGCGAAGCCAATCATTCGAAGATAGGAATGCATGAAATTTTCTTCTTGCATTTTCAAGTCACATCGCTGTTATTGGCATCATCGGGTTTGCTGAGCGGATGATCGATCAAAGATAAATGCATCAGGCGCGGGGGAATAGTGAGCTTGTTGCGCTCAAGTGCGTCGCTAAAGAGCGAATCATTGATTTGAAACTCAGGCCGTTTGAGTTCGGGGATTGCGATGTTTGTGGCGTTTGCGGTATTGGCATTTTTGATCATGATGCTTCTTTCTAAATTGAATGCTTTGGCCAAATTGAAGTAATGCAAATCGGAGGTTTATCTCTCTGACGCGATTCTTGATGAAGCAAATGCAGCAGGTCTGTGCGCTAACGAACTCTGTGCGATCATTTCTAGGTAACGAAAAGCGTTTAGCGATGCGCCTGATGCGGTGTATGCCGCTGATTCAAGCCAGCGCAATCAAGCAGAGTGCGCTACTATGTTAGATAGCGAACATACACGGCGCTGATGGTTAACTAAACTTTGCTTGGATATGGTTTAGCTCATGCTGGG
>JAYSRZ010000041.1:0-20106 GCA_043720775.1 Variovorax sp.
CGCGCAAAACGGTGGATCCAGGCTTAGAGCCATTGCGCGAGATCCTTGGCCCAGTACGTGAAGACGAGGTCGGCGCCGGCACGCTTGATCGCCACGAGCGACTCGAGCGCGGCTGCCTTCTCGTCGAGATGGCCCGCCGCCGCCGCCGCCTTCACCATCGCGTACTCGCCCGAGACGTTGTAGGCGGCGACCGGGCAGTCAAACCGCTCGCGCACGGCCCGGATCACATCGAGGTACGCGAGCGCCGGTTTCACCATCAGAGCGTCCGCGCCCTCCTCGAGATCGAGCGCGCACTCCCGCAGGGCCTCGCGCACGTTCGGAGGGTCGAGCTGATAGCCGCGCCGGTCGCCGAACGACGGCTCCGACTCGGCCACCTCCCGGAAGGGCCCGTAGAACGCCGACGCGTACTTGGCGGCATAGGCGATGATCGGCGTCTGCGGCAGCGCCTCGCGAATCGCGCCAACCCGCCCGTCCATCATGTCGCTCGGCGCCACGATATCCACGCCCGCTTGTGCCTGCACCAAAGCTTGTTTGACGAGCAGCGCCGTCGTCTCGTCGTTCAAGATGTAGCCTGTCTCGTCAATCACGCCGTCTTGGCCATGTGAGGTGAATGGATCGAGTGCCACGTCCGTCATCACGCCGAGTAGCGGAAAACGTTTTTTAAGCTCTCGCACAGCGCGAGGCACGAGGCCTTGGCTGTTCCATGCCTCTTGGCCATCTGGCGTTTTGAGCTTGGCGTCAATCACAGGAAACAGTGCCATCACCGGAATGCCTAAATCCACGCATTCCTGCGCCACGGGCATCAGCAAATCCAAACTCAGACGCTCCACGCCGGGCATGGAAGCGACGGTCTCGCGCCGGCCTAGGCCATCCAAAATAAAGACCGGATAAATCAGATCATGCGAGGTGAGGGCATGCTCGCGCACAAGATTGCGTGTAAACGCATCACGGCGCAAGCGGCGCGGGCGGGTGGCGGGGAAAGATGGGATCGGGCGGCTGGTCATAGAGCTATTGTGCGGCAAGGCTTGGTTTGCCAATAATCTATCTGAGTTGTCATGCGTGCGACAAAATATTGAAATTCAGTGCGGCGATGGCAGTTCTTACGTTGTTTTTCAGTCCTGAATAATGGGCTGCGATCTTGCTGATTGGAGTGCACTTTGTTAAATTATTAACGGGCGCAATGCGCCCCCCGCTTTACCTCCCTGAGCGGGCACCTTCCTGCTGAAAAGCATGAGGTTTCTCGGCCACCTTTGCGTGGCCGTTTTTTTTGCAAGTGGTGGTTTCAAGCCCAAACGCTGGCATCGGTATGAATGGCATCCAGCGGCCATCTTTTGCCTTTCAAAAAATCCTCCATACACTGAATCAGGAGCGGGCTGCGATGCTGAGCGCTGCTCGCGCGGATCTCCTCTGGCGCCAACCATAGCGCACGCACAATGCCTTCATCAAGCGCTTGATTGGTTATGGCCTGCCCTACTGTGCCGCAAAAAGCGAAGCGAAGATAAGTGATGTCTTGCGTTTGCGCTTTGAGTGGCCTTTGAAACCGGCTCATATAAATGCCCACCAAGGCCGTGGGTGTGAAGGGATGCGCTGTCTCTTCCATCGTTTCGCGGATGCAAGCTTGCACCAAGCTCTCACCTGAGTCTAAATGCCCGGCTGGATTGTTCAGGCGCAAGCCCTCGGGCGTGTGCTCTTCAACCAGCAGAAACTTGCCGCTCTGCTCAATCACAGCGGCGACCGTCACGCTGGGATGCCAGCGTTCTTTGAAAATGGGTGAATTCATACGAACAATTATGCGCAGGATGCGCTTGACAAATGGGCGCACCTTGTCAGCAGCATGAGCAAAAGCAGCAAACTCGTGTAAGCTTAATGTCAAGAGATATTTCAAGACAAGCCCTTGAGGAGAACACCATGCGCATCGGCGTACCCGCAGAGATTTTGGCGGGAGAAACACGGGTTGCCGTCACCCCTGAGACGGCAAAAAAACTCATCGTCCAAGGCCATAGCGTGCATGTGCAATCAGGCGCGGGCGTGGCAGCGAGCAGCATCGATGCCGCTTACGAACAAGCGGGTGCGCAGATCACAGATGCGGCTGGCGCACTGGGGTGTGAGCTCGTGCTCAAAGTGCGTGCGCCGCTCTCTGCTGAATTGGCGCATATCAAGAGCGGCACAACGCTGGTGGGCATGCTCAATCCCTTTGATGCGGCAGGCTTGGCTGCCATGGCAGCCGCTGGCATCACCGGCTTCGCACTAGAAGCCGCGCCGCGCACCACGCGCGCGCAGAGCATGGATGTGCTCTCTTCACAAGCCAACATCGCTGGCTACAAAGCCGTGATGCTGGGCGCAAATGCGTATGGCCGCTTGTTTCCTATGCTCATGACGGCAGCCGGCACGATCAAAGCGGCACGCGTCGTGATCCTCGGCGTCGGAGTAGCAGGATTGCAAGCGATTGCCACAGCCAAGCGGCTGGGCGCAGTGATTGAAGCCTCTGACGTGCGCCCGAGTGTGAAAGAACAAGTCGAATCACTGGGCGGCAAATTCATCGACGTGCAGTATGAGACGGATGAAGAGCGCGAAGCGGCAGTTGGCGTGGGCGGCTATGCCAAGCCCATGCCAGCGAGCTGGATGGATCGGCAAAAGATCGAGGTGGCCAAGCGCGTCGCCGCAGCTGATGTCGTCATCTCCACCGCCCTGATTCCGGGCCGCGCTGCACCTGTGCTCATCACCGAAGACATGGTCAAAGCCATGAAGCCCGGCTCGGTGATTGTGGATATCGCGGCTGGCAAAGGTGCAAATGGGATTGGTGGAAATTGCCCGATCTCTGAAGCCGATAAAACAGTCGTCAAACATGGCGTCACGATCATTGGCGACACGAATTTGCCAGCGCTCGTCGCCGCAGATTCGTCTGCGCTGTACGCCCGCAACGTGCTCGATTTCCTCAAGCTCATTTTGCCGCCCGCTGCAAAAGGTGAGCCTGCAGCAAGTTTGAAAATCGACATGGAAGATGACATTGTTGCTGCGTGTTTGATGAAAAAGTAGGACTGATAAAAATGCGCTTAAAAACACTGTTGCAATATCTCTTTTCGTTAATGCTGCTGTTACCAACACAGTTTGCATACGCTGAAGAATGGCAGGAGCTTGATTCTTCAAAGCCGTTTAAGATTGGATATGCACGCATCAAGTTTCCCGACGGGAAATGGTTGGTTCATAGCGGCGAATTTGATCGAACGAAGTTAACTTCGGGTAGTCAGGATGTCAGTAGGACCGCGCGAGAATTCATTTTGTTAGACCGAAAAACTGGTGTTCACCTAGCTTCCGCCTATATAAAAGCATCTGATGCGGGAGGCAACTTTTACACAACTTGGGAATGCACCAAAGACGAAAAATCTTATGTCATTGAGGAAAGTGCGCACGAAAGATTTCACCACTGTGCGTATGCTTCTGGCTTAGTCAACGTCGAATCGTTCTTTGAAAAAAATGGTACTTTTGAATTTCAAAATTCCTATTTTTTCAAGCAAGGCATTTCGCAACAGACGCAAGGACATCACATAGCGGTTAGAGCTAGCAACGATAATGGAATGCAGTTCACAATTACTTTGTTTCTTCGCGCTGGATTTACGCCAGACCTCGCTAAAACACCCAAGGCTAAAGTCCCAATTCAAGTAGGCAACAAAATCGCTGCTTGGACAGACACGTTGTATCAGCAAGCAACATCAAGTGTGTATTCATTATTCGGCGGCATTGTCATACCTGATTTAACTTTTGATTTAAGTGGCTCAGACAGCTCTCGTAAATTGGCATCTGTAACTGTTCGGAATTAATATGGACATCGTCTCCCCCACCATTCTCAATCTCATCATCTTCGTGCTCGCCATCTACGTGGGTTATCACGTGGTGTGGACAGTTACTCCCGCACTCCATACGCCGCTCATGGCCGTGACAAATGCGATCTCGGCGATCGTGATCGTTGGCGCGATGCTTGCTGCCGCACTCACCGAGGGTGGCGTGGCCAAAACGCTGGGCGTGCTGGCTGTAGCACTCGCAGCAGTCAATGTCTTTGGCGGTTTTCTTGTGACGCGCAGAATGCTGGAAATGTTTAAGAAAAAAGAGCCAAAACAGCCGATAGCCGGCACAGAATCTGCGCAGAGCGCTACGAAATAAGGAGCGTTTGATATGAGCATGAATCTCGTCACGCTGCTGTATTTGGTGGCTTCTGTTTGTTTTATTCAGGCTTTGAAAGGCCTGTCGCATCCCACCACATCGATTCGTGGGAATCTGTTTGGCATGATCGGGATGGGCATCGCTGTGCTGACTACTGCTGCGCTGATCGTGCAACTGTCTGGCGGCAAAGCACTCGGCATGACATGGGTGTTGCTGGGCCTCGTGATCGGCGGCAGCTTGGGCACGTACATGGCCAAGACGGTGGAGATGACGAAAATGCCAGAACTGGTGGCATTTATGCACAGCATGATTGGCTTGGCAGCGGTGTTTATTGCGGCAGCCACGGCGATTGAGCCTTGGGCATTTTCAATCGCCACCAAGCCAGTCAATGGCGTGGGCGGCTTGATTCCCGCTGGCAATCGCTTTGAATTGGCGCTGGGCGCAATCATCGGTGCGATCACGTTCAGTGGCTCGGTGATTGCGTTTGGCAAGCTATCCGGCAAATACAAATTTCGCTTGTTTCAAGGCGCGCCAGTCACATTTGGCGGACAACACATGATCAATTTGATGTTAGGCGTGGCGATGCTGGTGCTGATCATTTTGTATACGGCCACACAGATGGACGCGGCGTTGTGGGCAGCCATTGCGATTGCCTTCGTGCTCGGCGTGCTCATCATCATTCCGATTGGCGGCGCTGATATGCCTGTGGTCGTGTCGATGCTCAACAGTTATTCCGGCTGGGCAGCAGCGGGCATTGGCTTCTCGCTTAACAATTCGATGCTGATTATTGCTGGCTCGCTGGTGGGCAGCTCGGGCGCGATCCTGAGCTACATCATGTGCAAGGCGATGAACCGCAGCTTTTTCAATGTGATCTTGGGCGGCTTTGGTGGCGATGCGGCCACGGCAGCGACGGGATCTATCGAGCAGCGCCCCGTGAAATCGGGCAGTGCAGATGACGCCGCTTTCTTGCTGAGCAATGCTGAAACCGTGATCATCGTGCCGGGTTATGGCTTGGCTGTGGCGCGCGCTCAGCATGCTGTGAAAGAGCTTGCCGCCAAGCTCACAGCCAAAGGCATCACCGTGAAATACGCGATTCACCCTGTAGCAGGGCGCATGCCAGGCCACATGAATGTGTTGCTTGCCGAGGCCGAAGTGCCGTATGACCAAGTGCATGAGATGGAAGATATCAACGGCGAATTCCAGCAAGCCGATGTGGCAATTATTTTGGGCGCGAATGATGTGGTGAACCCGGCTGCTCTGCAAAAAGGCAGCGTGATTTACGGCATGCCGATTTTGGAAGCCTATAAAGCGCGTACCGTGATCGTGAACAAGCGAAGCATGGCTGCGGGCTATGCGGGGCTTGATAACGAGCTCTTCTACATGGACAAAACCATGATGGTGTTTGGCGACGCGAAGAAAGTTGTGGAGCAGATGGTTAAGGCTGTAGAGTAACGATTGCTATCTATTCAATAGCATCTGACGCAGATTCTACGCTGGTATTGAGTCGTTTTTCTTCAGATTTACGTTCTTGACTAGAGTAGCGCTCCAAGGCCTGTGATCGCCGCAGTCGCCGCGCCCTCATGAGCCGCTCGGCAATCAGAGGTGCGGCACTTGCCGCAAAGTAAAGGTTTCGCCTTACGCCAAAATCGGTCGCGTCGCCTGCGGCGATCACAGGCCGGTGTGGGCGAGGAGAGTTCCAATCTCTGTATGCAATCGGTTTTGTCATTCGCAACCATTGGCGAGCCGAGATTTTCCGAGCATCGAACAGGCCGCGAGTTTGAGGCATTTCGCCCGACCGATGTTGTGTACTCACTCCTGAGGGCGGGCGAAATGCCTCAAGCTCGCAGCCGCTGCATCCGGCGAGAAACGGTAAGTGAACAAAAATCTATCCCAAAAGAAATTGGCAGATTACTATTAATTCAATAGCGCCTCACGCAGTAAACACGCCGGCCATCCACTCATTTCTTCTTAAATACCCGCTCCAAAGCCGCCTCAATCACCATACCTGCCACTGAATAAAGCAACGAGCCGATGAGCGCTGCCACGAATCCCTTGACCTTGAAGCCTTCGAGCAAACCAGAGGCCATATAAAACATCAGCGCATTGATCACGAAGAGGAAAAGCCCAAGCGTGATCACTGTCAAAGGCAGCGTGAGCAAAACGAAGATCGGCCGCACGATCGTGTTAAGCAAGCCGATCACGAAAGCCGCAATCAAAGCCGAGACAAAGCTCGTGACGACAACACCAGGATAAAAATGCGCCACAGCCAACAAGGCGGCAGCGCTTAAGAGCCATTTGAGGAGTAATTTCATCCGCGCAGCATACCATCTGCGCGGGTCGCATCGAATGCTTGAAATCAGTTCAGTAAAGGACGTGCGACTACGGCCAAGATCGAAGCGGTGGTAGATCGCAGGGGCTGCAAAGCAGCTGGCTGAGTCACTGGCGGTAGATCAACACCAAACTTTGGCCGGCGAGCATCAATCACCTCAGCGCTCCCCAAATCTTTGAGCAGTATCTCGGTATATTCAGGCAGCGGCCCATCGGCCACTTCGCAAAACACATGGTCTTGACGCTGAATCATCGGCATGAATTGCGCAAACAATTTATCGCACCACTTGTCGCGCCAATTCTCCCGAGAGCTGTGACTGAGCCATTTGCCGATGCGCCGCGTCATGCGCGGCGCACACGCTACCAGCACAAAGCGCTTGATGGGCGGTCTAGCCAACAGTTGTGCGAGCTGTGTTTGCGCATATGTTGCATCGTCCAAATAGATGATGTAAGTGTCCAAATTGCTCATCAAGTGCTCCTTTAAAAATCGGCATGACCGATAAATTTGGTTTACTGCGCGATGCGAGCTGCCGCACTACGCCGCTTGGCCATCCACCAGCCTGAGCCCAACACGCCGGCAATACAAATCACATAAACCGACCAACGTGCTAAATCACCGTAGCTCGTAGGTGGATTAAAAAATGTCTTAAGCAATTGCTCACCCAAAATCATCTTGGCTGCTGTGAAAGCCAATACGGCCGCGCCAAAGTGAATAATGATCGGAAACCGTTCAACCAACTTAAGTACGATCTGGCTGCCATACACGACGATCGGCACGCTGATCAAGAGCCCCAAAATCACCAAGCTCATCGAGCCATTAGCCGCACCTGCCACGCCCAGCACATTGTCAATGCCCATCAGCGCATCGGCGATCACGATGGTTTTCATCGCGCCCCAAAACGTGGTGGCCACCGGCCCATCATGCTCATCGCCGCCGGTATCGACCAGCAATTTGTAGGCAATCCAGAGCAGCCCCAAGCCGCCAATCAGCATCAAGCCAGGAACCTTGAGCAGCCACACCACCACGAGCGTCATGGCTGAGCGCACGGCGATTGCGCCCACTGTGCCCCACATGATGGCTTTCTTTTGCAAGTGCGGCGGAAGATTGCGCGCAGCGAGTGCGATCACAATCGCGTTGTCGCCAGCGAGTACCAAATCAATCAAAACGATGGCCAATAGCGCTGACCACCAAGGGGTAGAGAAGAGTTCCATTTGAAATCCGTGTTGTGTGTCTTTTTAGAATCTGACACTACGGGAAAACTGAAATGAGGAGCGCAACGTGCGCTTCGATTCAGTGTGCCAGCGGCATCAACTTGAATCGAAGGTCTTGCTCAATCTGGGCAGCAGGCAAGCCGCTGATAGATCATGTACACCGGAAGAAAAAATCTTCGTATTGACGATGCATGTGCGAGGAACTACTCCCCTTCGAAGCTCATATTATGTAACGCTGCGTGGTTTTAGATTCCCGATCAACATTTATTTCCCTAAGCTTTGAAGGGGTATGGTTTATTGATGAACAATCACGCCATCCCGGAAGGGGAGTAGCGCGTTTGCAGCCAGCCGGTGAGTTGAGCTGCCAGCGTCTGTGTGTCGTCAATACGTTGTCTCTAGGTTGAGGCAGCCGGTGCACAGAAATTCCCCCGCAAGACCTTTCGGATAACAACAGAGCAAACGCACGCTTGCGTTTGCAAATTGAAAGGTTTCCTCATGTTTGAATCCGTGGCACCGCTTTGGTTATGGGCGGTTTTTGTATCTATTGTGATTGCTGCTTTGTTGATCGATTTTGTCGTTTTAAACAAGCAAGGCGCGCATGAAGTTGGCGTGAAAGAAGCGATCAATTGGTCGATTATTTGGGTGGCGTTGAGCTTCCTGTTCAACGGTCTTTTTTGGTATGCGGTCAAAGATTCGTCAGGAGATGCCGCACTGGCCAACACCAAAGCGCTGGAATTTCTCACCGGCTATTTGATTGAAAAATCACTCGCGGTGGACAACATCTTCGTCTTCCTGATGATCTTCACTTATTTCGCTGTGCCGCCCGCGTATCAAAAGCGCGTGCTCATGATCGGCATCATCGGCGCAATTGTGCTGCGCACGATCATGATTTTGGTGGGCGGCTGGCTCTTGCAGCAATTCCACTGGATCTTGTACGTCTTCGGTGCATTTTTGATTCTCACAGGTATCAAGATGTGGTGGGCAGCGGGCAAAGAGCAATCGCTTGACGACAACCCTGCACTCAAATTGCTGCGCAAGATTTTGCCAGTGAGCAAGAATTACGATGGCGAAAAATTCTGGACGGTGGAGAATGGTAAAAAAATTGCCACGCCGCTTTTCATGGTGATCTGTTTGGTCGCTTTGACGGATGTGATTTTTGCTGTGGATTCCATTCCTGCGATTTTCGCGATCACCAACGATCCTTTTATTGTGCTGACCAGCAATGTGTTTGCGATTTTGGGCTTGCGCGCAATGTATTTCTTGCTGGCTGCTGTGGCCAACAAATTCCATTTACTGACCTATGGCCTGGCTGTGATTTTGGTGTTTATCGGAACGAAGATGATGCTGATTGATGTGTTCAAAATCCCTGTCGTGATTTCGTTGCTCACCGTGGTTGGCATTTTGGCGATCACGATGATTTGGAGTGTGAGAACATCGCCGAAAGACGACAAAGCTGCTTGACGTATCTTGCGGAAAGCAAAAGGCCAGGCTGCAAATGGTTGCTGGCCCGGCCTTGTGTTTTCCTCGCAGTGCTTATTTCTTAACCGCTCTTGCCCGCTCATACAGCGGTGTGACTTTGGGTAAATTCGTCTCAATGTCTTTGATGCGCGTGGGGCCGCTCGGGTGAGTCGAGAGGAACTGCGGCGGTGCGCCTTTGTTGGCCGCACCCATTTTTTGCCACAAGCTCACACCGGCTTTTGGGTTGTAGCCCGCGCGTGCGGCTAATTCCATGCCCACCAAATCCGCTTCTGATTCATCCTCGCGCCCGAATTTAAGCGTCATCATTTGCGCGCCCATGCCGAGTACGGCAGAGCCTGCATTGCCTACGCCGAGCAGGCCGCCGATCAAGTTGGCGCCAATATTGGTGGCCGCATTTTTGCCCATGCGCTCGCGTGCGTGCTCGCGCAACGCATGCGCCACCTCATGGCCCATGATCATCGCCACTTCATCATCCGTGAGCTTGAGCTCTTCCAAAATGCCAGTGTAGAAAGCGATCTTGCCGCCGGGCATGCAAAAAGCGTTGATCTGTTTGCTATTGAGAATATTGACTTCCCATTGCCAAGCCTTGGCACGCGGATTCCACTCATATGAAAACGGAATGATTTTTTGAGCTATCCCCACGAGGCGTTGGCTTTGCGGATGATCACGCGGCAGCAAAGCGTTTTTTGCCGAAGCTTCCTGCATCATTTTTTGATATTGCTGCGCTGCCGCTTGCTCGACTTGATCTGCGGGCACTAATTTTGAAAATTTGGAATTGCCGCCGACTTCCACGCCTTCTCTGGCCAGCGCAAAGCCAGATCCCATGCCAAAGCAGGCGGCGCAGCCCCAATGCAGAGCGCGGCGGCGGGTGAGAGATGTGGGCAGCGGCGCAGACAAGGGCGCAGATGCATTTTGGGGAAAATTCTCAGGCAGCGTATTCATCGTGAGCCATCCTTTATTCAGGTTCAATCACTATGTTAACGCGGCAGAGCGTCGACTGGCAGACAACGGCTGCATCGGTTTTGCAACCGTTGCACCATGCAAAAAAAAGATGCAGGCTAAGCCATCGGTAACGTGACCACAAAGCGCGCGCCAGCAGAGCCATCGCCCCGCGCCATGCACTGCACGCTGCCGCCGTGTTGCCGCGCAATCGAGCGCACGAGTGAGAGCCCCAATCCCACGCCGCCATGCTGTTCGCTGGCATGTGCGCTTCTGTAAAACGGCTCAAAAATGCGCTCGCGCTCCGCTTCGGGCACACCGGGTCCTCGATCTGTCACCTCGATCACAAAGGCACTCGCATCCGCCTTCAACACTAAGCTCACTTCGCTTGCACCGTGGCGCTGCGCATTTTCAAGCAAGTTACGCAGCATGCGGCCCAAATTGCGCGCATCGCCGTGCAAAACGCCGTGACCCGCTGCACCTTGCCCATCTAGCAACACGCCCATTCGCGCGGCTTCTTCAGCAGCCAACGCCAGCAGATCGACGCTCTCGTGCATCGCCTGCGGCATGCTGGCTGCGGCAGTTTGCGCCATGGCATCGAGGCGGCTAGCCAGCAAAATCTCCTCGATCAATGCATCGAGTTCGTTGATATTGCGCGCGAGCTCGGCTTTGAGCTGCGGGCTAGGCGCAGTTTCCATCAACTCCAGCGCCATGCGAATGCGCGCCAGCGGCGAGCGCAGTTCGTGCGAGGCATTGGCCAGCAAAGATTTTTGTGATTGCACCAAAGCCTGCACTTGATCAGCCGCGCGGTTAAAGCGCTGTGCCAGAAAAGCTACTTCATCGCGGCCCGTCTCGCTCACCCTCGATTGCAAATCGCCCGCGCCCAATCGCTCCACGCCGCGCTGCAAACTCTCCAGCCGCTGCGTGAGCCGGCGCACCACGGGATAGCTCCCCAAAGCCACGGCAAAAGCAAATGCCACGAGCAGTGCCACAAAGCCAACGGGTGACCTCCCAGCACGCTCACCCCCACCGCCACCCATGCCCCACCAGCGAGATTCTCTGCTGCCGGGCGGCCCCACTCCTTCCGGGCGTTGGCGCGGCGGCAGTGAAATAGCCAGCTCCTCGCCGCCTTTTACGCCGCTGGGCAACTGCACATGAAACTCAACGCCGCGCCCCGGCACGCGCACCGGCTGCACCGTCGTGCGCCCGATCACTTCCCCCGACGCATTGCGGATCAACACCTCCCGCGCCGGCACATCGGCCAGCCGCTCTGCACGAATGCGCTCAGCCTGCGTACGCATCAGCCAAGCCACAAGTAGCGAGAGCACAAGCACAGCCAACACCACCGCGAGCCACAGGCGCACGTAGAGGCGATGAAAGAAAGGGATGTGCATATTTTCAATAAAAATGGCAGTTAGGCAAGGTAGATACTGCGTGAAGTGCTATTAAATTAATAGTGATGATTGGATCAATTTTGCTGCTTAGCAAACACATAACCCACGCCGCGCACCGTCAAAATTCGCTTGGGGTCTTTCACATCGCGCTCAATCGCAGCGCGAATTCGCCCCATATGCACATCAATCGAGCGATCAAAAGCTTCCAACTCTCGCCCACGCACGGCCTCCATGATTTGCTCGCGCGTGAGCACGCGCCCGGCTCGTTCGGCCAGCGCCGCGAGCAAATCAAATTGATAAGAGGTCAGCTCTGCGATGCGGCCGTTAACGTTGACCACGCGAGCATCGCGATCAATCTGCATGCTGCCGAAGATGAGCATGGCGGAGGGTGAAGTGGCAATGGCTTCGGTGTTTGGCATGGCCTGCCTGCGCAGCAATGCCTTGATGCGAGCGAGTAACTCGCGTGGCTCAAAGGGCTTGGCCATGTAATCGTCTGCACCCAGCTCCAAGCCAATCACGCACTCCATCGGATCGCCCTTGGCTGTCAGCATCAATACAGGCGTGTGGCAAAGCGGGGCAGGCATTGCCCGCAAGCGGCGGCAAACTTCTAAACCATCGATGCCCGGCATCATCACATCAAGAATGATCAGATCTGGTTTGCTGATCTGCGCTTGCGACAAGCCCGCCATGCCATCTGCAGCATGGCTCATCGCATAGCCTTGCGCTTTCAAATAGTCGCCCACCATACCGGCGAGGCGCGCATCATCGTCAATCAAAAGCAAGTTGTGGTGCATAGCGGCATTGTGGGGCGGGTGTGTTTCGCTTGTGTAAAGGCGAAGCGTTTATCCATCGCTCCAAGAAAAAAGGCTTGGTGCTTTAACGCACCAAGCCTTGTCTGAGCAGACAG
Organism: Variovorax sp.; assembly: GCA_043720775.1. Lineage (GTDB taxonomy): Bacteria > Pseudomonadota > Gammaproteobacteria > Burkholderiales > Burkholderiaceae_C > JANMDU01. The sequence continues at coordinate 12,418 of JAYSRZ010000041.1, forward strand.
CCGAGTTTTATGGCTCGACGGTCACTTCCACTCTGCGCGCTTCTTTCGGATCGCCGCCCAAGTTGGTATCGCCCGGTTTGCGCATCTCAATACGCGCTTCATCAATGCCCGCTGCTTTCAACGATTCGCGCGTCATCTTCGCGCGATTCTTGGAAAGCTCGGCATTCGCCGCTGCATTGCCGCGTGGATCGTTGTAGCCACTGATCACTGCTTTAGAAGCGGTGTTGGTCTTGAGATAGGCCACCACATCTGTGAGCAACGTGTTGGTATCCGCTGGCACATCAAATTTGCCGGTTGCGAAATACAGCGTGGCCATCGGCTTGGCCATGGGCACTGCGGCCACCGGAGCGACGGCAGGCGCTGGCGTCGGTGTAGCCACGGGTGCAGGCGCAGGCACAGCAGGCACTACGACGGCAGGCAATACGACAGCAGGCGCAGCCGCCATAGAAGCACCGCAGCAGTTCGCGCTTGGGCCGCGCCCAGTGATCCAGAGCCAGAGCAAGAGGAGCGCGAGCAGTGCCGCGATGCCCCATGTCCAGGCGTTGTAGTTTTCTCGTCGGTATTGAGCCATGGTGTGCTCCAGTTAAACGTTTGAACTTGTTGAAGAGTCGGGCGCAGCAGCCACGCCTGCATACAGCTCATCTTGCAGTTTCTTGAGCGCAGGCCACTGGTTGGTTGCTGCAAGCCTTGCCTGCTCAGCCCAGCTGCCAGGGTTGGCGAGCTTAAAGCGCGGGCCGCCTTTTTCAAGGATGTCGTTCATCTGCGCCAAGCTCATTTTGGAGACTTGATCGAAGTTGTGAAAACCAGCGTTGTTAAACAGCTCTTTGATCTTCGGGCCAATGCCTTCGATGATGATGATGTCATCTGCGCCTTTGATCGAAAAGCCCGCTGCAGCGGCAGCGGCAATATCAATGCCAGCCATGCGCACTGGTGCAGCTGCTGTAGCTGTCGTCGTTGCTGCGGTGTAAGCCGTGTTGGCTGTGCGCGAAGCGCCGCCATGACCATCGCCATCGTTACCGTTGTCTTTCCTCAGCCAATTGCTGAGCAACCAATTGAGCAGCCATCCCAAAAGCAGGCCCAGCAAAAACCACCAAAAGCAGCAAACAAATGAACTCATGATGCATCTCCTATTTAAGTTGTACTTAGAAAGTATTATTCTGTGAGAGGCGAGCTGGCTTGTCAAGTCGCTTTTCAATGTAAAAAACTAAGACTTAAATCGTGCTCGCTGCTTGCCTTCCACCACCACTTTCACCAACTGCGCGCTCGTGTTGCGCAGGCGCTGGGCCAAGAGCTGGGTGATTTTGATGAGGAGTTTGGCGCCGACCGCTGGGTGCTCAGAAATCAGTTGACCAATTGCGGCGCGAGTGAGGATGGCGGCTTCTACTTTGTCGATGGCCGTGCAAGTGGCATTGCGCAGCTCGCTGTCGAGCATGGACATTTCGCCTAATGCAGCGCCTGCTCGCACGACGGCTAGGCGCGAGACTTCGAGCAAATTTGCGGTGCGCTGGCCTGCTGCATCGTGCTGCATGATGCGCTTGGTGACGTCTACCGTACCGCTCAAGATCAGCAGCATCCAATCGCCAGTCTCGCCTTCTTCGATGAGCACTTGGCCGCTGTTTGCGCTGATGCGGCGCATCACGCTGCCCAGAATAGCCAGCTCTTGCATCTTGAAATCATCTAGCAAGTTGGCGCTTTGGCGTAGATGATCGGCTTCGCGCGCCAGCGCATCGCTTGCATCGCCCAAATCTTGCAAGCCGCGCTGGATGAGCGCCGGCGGCAGCACATGGGCAGGCGCTGAATTCATCTGGTAGCTTGGGTTTATTTAATCTGCAATGCCAGCCACGCGACGAGCTGGCGCACGGCATCGTCTATGGCTACGGTCAGCGCTTTGACGCCGCCTGCGGCATCTTGGCTTGCTGCGGGTGCGTTGGCGAGCAGGCTCTTTTGTGCGACGAGTTGATCGTTTTTGAGTAAGCTGGCGCGCAGGCGCACGAGGCCGAAGCTTTTCTCGGGGCTTTCGAAGACGTGGCTGAATTCATCGAGCTCGATGCGCAGCACGAAAGCGGCGATGCCGTCTGTGGAGAGCACGGGGCCTTGGAGAGCGAGAGCATCGCGCACGCGGGCGCGCACGAGCTGCGCGGGCGCTGAGCTCCAGCGTGCGCCGGCATACGGCAGCAATTGCTGGGCGTTGCTGTATTGCAGGCGATAGAGCAGGGCGGGGCTGTCTAAGCTGGCGCTGGCCTCTATTTCAGGCAGGGCAATCGCTGCTGTTCGCGCAGAGCTGCTGGCCTGCGGCGCAACGAGCACCGCGCCAAAGTCATAAACGGCTTTGGGCGCGGGCGGCTGGGGCGTGGCGCAGGCGATGAGGAATGCGCTGCTAGCAGCTACTAAAGCGAGGCGTGAACGTGAATGCGTGGCTGTGTTGATGGCTTGGCTTATTGCTTTATCGCCAAAATGCCGCTCCAAGCCATTTTTTATGCGTTTTAGGCATTTCAAGCATGTAGAACCTGCGTGAGGCGCTATTAATTTAATAGAGTTGAGTAATCTCATCATGAGCCTTCGTTTATTTTGCAGGAGCTGCTGCTGGTGCAGCGAAGCCGCGCTCGCCAGGCCCGGGCGGCACAGTGGCGTTGCCAAAAATCAGGCTTTGTGGGTTGTCGCCGAGCTCTTTGATCACGCGATCGGTGGAGCGAGCGGCGCGAGCGGCATCATCAGCCATGCGGGTGGCTTTTGGCAGCGTATTCGCAGACAAAGCTTGTGCGCTTTGCCCAATGGCTTGGGCGCTTTGGCCTACCGATTGTGCGGCGGTGTTCATGCTTTTCAGGCCATCATTCATGCTGTCGAGCGTGCCGCCCTTTTCGGCGATGCGTTGCGCGACGCCGCCCATACTGCTCACAGCTTGGCTGGCGGCTTGCGCTGTTTTATTGAGCTCGCCCGCAGTGTTTTGCAGGGCCTGCATCGCGGTGCGTGTGTCTTTGATCAAAGCGGGAATGTCAGTGCGCTCGGGGCCGAATTGCGCATCTAAGATTTTTTGCATGGCCGTGACTTGGTTTGATACATTGCTCGCGCTGGCTCCCACCGCTTGCACGCTGCCGATCAGCGCTTTTTGATTCTCGGGCGCAAGCAGTAAATTGACGCGCTTAGCCGTCTCTTCGATTTGCACCAAAAGATTCGCGCCTTGATCAGAGAGCTTGGAGAGCAGGCTGGGCTTGAGCACAATGCGCGGAGCAACGCTGCCCGATAAATCCAGCAAATCATTCGATGAGCCATCATCATCAAGCTGCACATAAGCCAAGCCAGTGACGCCTTGATAGCCCAATACGGCATAGGTGGATTTCGTGATCGGCGTGCCTTGGTTGATGGCCAAAGTCACCAAGACGTTGCCACGTGCCTTGGGATCAAACTCAATGGCATCGACCTTGCCCACCGCGATGCCCCGGTAGCGCACGGGCGCTTGCTCTGCTAAACCTGTGACGGATTCACGCGTGGAAAATTCCAGTGCATCGCGTATGCGGGTATCGCGCATGAGCCACGCGGCCAACGCCACGAGCAGGGCAGTAACCAAGATGACGAATGCACCGGCGGCCAAAGCATGAGATTTGTTTTCCATGATTTATTTGTTCCTACACAGCAAAAGGATACTCCCGAAGCAACTCCATTGCCCGCTGCCCGCGCTCGCCCAAGAAGAATTCTTGGATAAATGGATGCGGGAATGCGATCACCTCTTTGGGTGGCAATTTCACGATGACTTTTTGCTGTGCGAGCACGGCCACGCTACTTGACAGCTCATACAGCGTGTCTAAATCATGCGTCACCATGATCACAGTCAGCCCAAGCTCTTTGTGCAAGCTGCGCAGCAAAGCGCAAAAGCTGTCTGAGCTTTCAGGGTCGAGGCCAGCCGTGGGCTCATCAAGCAGCAGCAAAGGCGGATCCATGATGAGCGCGCGGGCCAGCGCCACGCGCTTGATCATGCCGCCCGATATCTCAGAAGGCATTTTGTAGGCATGTTTCGCTTCTAAGCCGACCATCTGTAGTTTCACCAAAGCGGCATCTTGGATGAGATCGTCAGGCAACGTGCCTAGCTCGCGCAGGGGAAAGGCAATGTTGTCGAGCACGCTGAATGCGGAGAACAATGCACCGCGTTGAAAAAGCATGCCTACACGGCTGGCCGCGCCCGCTGCGCCGAGCTCGGAGGCTGGCGCACCCAGCACGCTCACAGTGCCGCGAGAGGGCGATTCGAGCCCCAAGATCTGCCGCAGGAGCGTCGTCTTGCCTGAGCCCGAGCCGCCCACCAGCGAGAGCACCTCGCCGCGCTCTATCTGCAAATCCAAATCTTTGTGAATCACAAATTCTGACTCAGGCGTGCGAAACACCGTCCAGAGCCCGCGAATATCCACCACATGGGCAGCTTCGATGCGAGAGGCGGAGAGATCAGAGATGTGAGCCACGCTTACAGCCCCACGTTTCTAAACACAATAGCAAACACCGCGTTGACCAAAATCACCACGGTGATCGACGTGACGACAGACGCCGTGGTGCCTTGGCCCAAGCTTTCCGTATTGGGTTTGACGCGCATGCCATAGTGGCAACCAATCAGCGCAATCAAAATGCCGAAGACAACGGATTTGCTCATCGCTAGCGTTAAATTCACAGGTGCTACAGCCGCAGGCAGCGCATTGATAAAAAATTGTGGCGAGATTTGCAGCGATATATCAGCGGCCAGCATGCCGCCCAGTAGCGCCATCAAAGTCGTCCACACGCTGATCAGCGGCATGGCAATGGCCAGCGCAATCGCGCGCGGCATCACCAAGCGAAAGCCATGCGCAATGCCCATCACGCGCATCGCATCAAGCTCTTCGGTCACGCGCATCACGCCGATTTGCGCTGTGATCGCTGAGCCTGAGCGCCCAGCAATCAAAATGGCAGCCAGCATCGGCCCGAGCTCGCGCACCAGGCTCACGCCCAGCAAATTCACGATGAAAGAATCTGCGCCGAATTGGCGCAACTGCTGGGCTGAGAGATAGGCCAGCACGACGCCAATGAGAAACCCCACGAGAGCGGTGATCGGCAGCGCTGTGGCGCCAATCGAGTAAAGATGCCCCGAGACATCGCGCCAAGGCCCGCTGCGTGGTGCGCGGATGAGGGCAAACAGATCGATAAACAATTGGCCCACCAGCCGCGTGAAGCCGCGCAAATGCGAAATCACGGTGAGGATGATTTCGCCTAAGCTTAAAAACCGTTCCCATAAAGTCGGGCGATGCGCAGCGAGCGGCACGCTGGAGAATTGCGCCACTCGCTCAAGCACAGCGCGCTGCGTCGGCATCAGCTCAATTTGTGCTGGCCAGCTTCGCCCCCAATGATTCCATAGCAGTTGCGCGCCAATGTGATCGAGCCGCTCCATCAGGCGCAAATCCCAATGCGCGGAGGTGGTGTGTTCTTTCAAATGGGTTTGCAATGTTGCCAGCTGCGTTGCATCGGCCAGCTGCGCCGCTGTCCAGCGGCCTAAGATGAGCAGCCGCGCTTCGGCTTGGCCGGGCAAGGTCTGCGTTTCAAGGCGGGGGGCTGTTTGGCTCATCAGTGTTTGAATAGTATCGCCCCAAACGGCTTATTTTTGCCGTCCGATAGCCTGATGTAAATATTCGTCTTCATAATGCTTCTTACTTTACTGAGGTGAACATGAGCGCAGCAAACATCGGACACGCCATCAACGGGCATATCGTTCCCGGAGCATCGGGTCGTCATCAAAACGTTTTTAACCCCGCCACGGGCGCTGTCACGGCCCAAGTGGCTCTGGCATCGAGCGCGGAAGTGTCGAAAGCCGTTGCTGCTGCGCAAGCCGCGTTTCCTGCGTGGGCAGATGCGCCGCCATTGAAGCGCGCGCGCGTGATGTTCAAATTTTTAGAGCTGCTCAATTTACACAAAGATGATTTGGCAAGAATGATCACCGCCGAGCATGGCAAGGTGTTTACCGATGCGCAAGGCGAGGTCACGCGCGGCATTGAGATTGTGGAATTCGCCACGGGCATTCCGCAGCTTTTGAAGGGCGATTACACCGAGCAAGTGGGCACAGGCATTGACAACTGGACGATGCGCCAGCCCCTGGGCGTCGTCTGCGGCATCACGCCGTTTAACTTTCCTGTGATGGTGCCACTGTGGATGATTCCGGTGGCGATTGCTGCGGGCAATTGCTTTATTTTGAAGCCCAGCCCGATTGATCCATCGCCATCGCTTTTTATGGCGGAGCTGCTCAAAAAAGCGGGGCTGCCTGATGGTGTGTTTAGCGTGGTGCAGGGCGACAAAGAAGCCGTCGATGCGCTACTAGTGCATCCCGATGTGAAGGCGATCAGCTTTGTGGGCTCCACGCCGATTGCCAACTACATTTACGAGACGGGTGCGCATCACGGTAAGCGCGTGCAAGCGCTCGGCGGCGCGAAGAATCACATGATCGTCATGCCCGATGCGGATATGGATCAAGTGGTCGATGCGTTGATCGGCAGCGCGTATGGCTCGGCGGGCGAGCGCTGCATGGCGATCTCGGTGGCTGTGCTCGTGGGCGATGTGGGCGAGCGCATCATGCCCGCGCTGATCGAACGCACCAAAGCACTGAAGATCAAAAACGGCGTGCATCTCGATGCAGAAATGGGCCCGATCGTCACAAAAATTGCTCATGATCGCATCACGGGCTATATCGATGCGGGTGAGAAAGAGGGCGCGAAGCTCTTGGTCGATGGTCGTTCATTTAAATCGAGTGAGTCCGGTTGCGAGAGCGGCTTCTGGCTTGGCGGCACGCTGTTTGACCATGTGCAGCCGCATCACAAAATTTACAAAGAAGAAATCTTCGGCCCCGTGCTTGCCTGCGTACGCGTGGATGATTTTGCGAAAGCTGTTGATTTGGTCAACGGCCATGAATTTGCCAACGGCGTGAGCTGCTTCACGCGCGATGGCGGCATCGCCCGCGAATTCGCCCGCCGAATCCAAGTCGGCATGGTCGGCGTCAACGTGCCGATCCCCGTGCCGATGGCCTGGCACGGTTTTGGCGGCTGGAAGCGCAGTTTGTTTGGTGATATGCATGCTTACGGCGAAGAAGGCGTGCGCTTTTACACCCGCCAAAAATCCATCATGCAACGCTGGCCAGATTCGATCGGCAAAGGCGCAGAATTCACCATGCCGACTTCAAAATGACCAACACCACCTTCGACTACATCATCATCGGAGCAGGCACGGCAGGCTGTTTGCTGGCCAATCGCCTAAGCGCCGACAGATCAAAGTATGTTTTGCTGATCGAGGCTGGGCGCACAGACAATTACCACTGGATTCACATTCCCGTAGGCTATTTGTACTGCATCGGCAATCCGCGCACCGATTGGCTGTATCAAACCGAGAAAGATGCGGGCTTGAATGGGCGCAGCTTGCGCTATCCGCGCGGCAAAACTTTGGGCGGTAGCAGCTCGATCAACGGCATGATCTACATGCGCGGCCAAGCGCGTGATTACGACAGCTGGGCGAGCGCTACAGGAGACGACACATGGGGCTGGAAGAGCAGCCTGCCCGACTTTATGGCACACGAAGATCACTATAAATTAGATAGCGCCTCACGCAGTATAGATAAGGGCTTATGGCCAGAAAGCCTTAAAAACTTCGCCGCGCACCACGGCTACCGCGACCACAAACGCGGCGATAAAAATTACG
>JAYSRZ010000042.1:0-6542 GCA_043720775.1 Variovorax sp.
TTTCAGCAGTTTCCAGTGGACTTGCTGGGGCGTGACGGTGGCAAAACGAAACACGCGATCCTGAAACGCAAAATGTGACATGGTCAACACTCGCAAAAAAGGCGCGGGGAGATACCCGTATCAAGGGGAAAAACCGCTCCACTTAACAGTCTGCAATTGTAGCGCGGGTTTTCCCGCCACCTACCGTGCGGCTGGGTAAAACCACAGAATTTGTACACCTTGCGGTCACGAATCATTCAGCGCTGTCTATTTTGCAAAAGCATGGTCTTCATGTCGCGCATAGAAATGGCCGATTCAGCCGCCATTTTCAAGCGCGGAGCGGGTTTGAAAGCATGACCGTAGATCACTTCAAAAGTTATTTCAATCTGGCCTTGAGAATTTTTCAAAGCCTCTAGCTCCTGCAAGAGTTTGGCTTTCCAAGAGCGGCCTCGCAAACCTGAAAAACGCACTGGATGCAAATTACGCCCGATGCCGCGCAGCTCTTGCAAAGCACGCTCGGCGCTGGAGAAGCCCAGCACGATGCGCTCCATATCCATTACCGGCTCAGCAAAACCCGTGCTCACCAGCAAATCGCCCCAATCGTGCATGTCGGTCAGCGGATGCGCAGCTGGGCTCCAGCCAAGAGCCGCGTAGATTTGCCGCAGTTCGATTGCCGTATCCGGCCCCAAACAGGAAAACATCAAATAGCCTTCAACGGCCAGCATACGATGCCAAGCCTTCACCGTAGCCGCCGGATCGCTCTCGGTGTGCAACGCCATATTCGCCCACACCATCTGTGCTGAGCCATCCTCCACAGGCCGCAACATGCGCGTCGCCTTGCCTTGGAGCTTGTTGATCATGCCTTGAACAAAACCTTGATTTGCTATCAATGAATGAGCACTTTGCGCAGTATCTACACCGTTTGGTGCCAAGAAAGCCTCAGAATCCTTGTATTGTGCCGACACTTGTGTGTGCACCTTCGCGCCCGAGCTGCCTGCGCGCCAATTCACCCAAGCAGCAGGCTGCGTTTTGATCCAAGCCAGCCGCTCGCTCATCCGACGGCCCACTTCTTCGTGCAGCCAAGGCGCACCTTGCATCAGCGCGTTTTTTGCGAGCAAGCTTTGCCAGCGCTGCGCGGCCATCGCATCAAGAGGTGGAGCGGATTCGGGAGTTGTCATGGGTCAGCCGAGTATATTCATAGCGTGTTCACCGCCCTGCTCTCATCGCTTAAAACCACTGACCTGCCCAGCACATGCTGCGTCTGCGCGACTTTCGGGCGCGATGCCGTTTGCGCGGATTGTTTGGCGCAGTTTGCCGCACCTCGCCATCGCTGTAGCACCTGTGCAGTGCCGATACTGGATGCCTCGCAAAAACGCTGCGGCGCCTGTCTCACGCTAGGTAGCGTGCTCGACAGTTGCCACGCTGCGGTGGATTACGCCTACCCGTGGGATGCGCTCTTGCAGAAATTCAAATACTCCGATGGCGGCGATTTGCGTGCTCAGCCCGCGCTGGCCAACACGCTTGCGTTGGTCATGCAACACAGCGCCGAGCAAAACCAAACGCTTTCCAATGCGCTCGCGCAGGCCCAGCGGTGCGACTGGATCATCCCCGTCGCCCTCCACCCCGAGCGCCAAAAAGAACGCGGCTTCAACCAAGCCAGCGTATTTGCTCAAGCCCTCTTACCTGACCACCCACGCATCCGCAACGATCTACTGACGCGCATCAAAAACACCGACGCGCAAGCTACCCTGCCACGAGACACGCGCATTCACAACCTGCGCGGTGCATTCATTGCCGCACCATTGACTGCGAATTTGCTCAAGGGTTCGCGTGTGACTTTGATCGACGACGTGACAACGACGACTGCCACCATTAGCGCCGCAGCAAACGCATTGCGGCAGGCAGGCGCTGTACAAGTCAATGCGATTGTTTTCGCTCGGGCTTCTTGAGATTTTTTGCACTCTGTGGCCCTCAATGCCCGCCTGTGATTGGGCTATCCCCCTCCGAAAATGTCCTCCCCCGGCGTCGTCGTCTCTCCCTTTATTTCACATCGGGAGATAACCCAATCACAGTCGGGCATCGAAGGCGTTTGGTTGGCGAAGTCAGTTTCAATCTTAGCGCAGACGTGGCCGCCCAACTTAGAAGGAATTTAAGCCGAAATCGGCATATCGCCGTCATAGAACCTGCGCAGAGTGCTACTGAATCAATAGCACATCAATTCACCATCACCACTTTGCCTTTCACTCCCCGCGTGGCCATATGGGCATACGCGGCTTTGAGTTCAGCCATCGGCATCGTGCGATCAATGATCGGTTTGATTTGGCCGCTGGCATACCAATCGGCGAGTTGGCCGTAATCCTTCATGAAGGCTTTCGGCTCGCGTTTGGTGAAATCGCCCCAGAACACGCCGACGATGCTAGCGCCTTTGAGTAAGGCGAGGTTGAAGGGCAGCGCAGGAATCGGGCCGCTGGCAAAACCAATCACGAGATAGCGGCCACGCCATGCGATGGAGCGGAAATCGGGCTCGGCGAATTGACCGCCGATGGGGTCGTACACGACGTCAGGCGCTTTGCTTCCCACGCTCTCGCATGCGGCTTTGATGGCTTCGCGCAGTTGCGTTGAAAAAGTCTCGGGATCAGAGAAAGCGCCGTAATTGATCACAGCATCTGCGCCAAAGTCTTTGCATGCTGAGCATTTGTCGTCGCTCGAAGCCGCTGCGATCACCTTTGCACCTGCCGCTTTTGCAATCTGAATCGCCGCCGTGCCCACGCCGCCTGCTGCGCCGAGGATGAGCACCGTCTCTCCTGCTTTGAGCTGGCCGCGATCGAGCAGCGCGTGGATGGTGGTGGCATACGTCATGAGAAGCGACGCACCATCTTCATACGTAAAACCCTGAGGCATCGGCAGCGCAAGCATCGCAGGCAACACAGCGTGCGTGGCAAAGCCGCCCGTGCCGTGCAAGCAAATGACTGATTGACCGACCTTGAGATGCGCAACGCCTTCGCCGACAGCTTCGACCACACCCGTAAACTCCGAGCCGGGCACAAAAGGCAGCGGCGGCTTGAATTGGTATTTGTTTTGCACGATGAGTGTGTCGGGGAAATTCAGGCTGGCGGCTTTGATCGCCACGAGCACTTCACCGGCCTTGGGCTCAGGCGTGGGCAGTTCTTTCCATTGGAGCGCATCCACGCCGGTGGGGTTGTCGCAGAGCCAAGCTTTCATGATGAATCTCCTTTAATTCGTAGGCCTTCATCTTAGGCGCAGAAATCCCTTGCAGGCGGCGATATGTCGCTCACGAGCCAACAGAAGCGCCCTAGAATCGAAGCATGAAAATCTTGATCTCTAACGACGATGGCTACCAAGCCGCAGGCATTGTGGCTTTGTATGAGGCTTTAAAAGAAGTGGCGGAGGTTGAAGTGATCGCGCCGGAGCACAACAACTCCGCCAAATCCAACGCGCTCACGCTGCACAGCCCGCTCTACGTACACCGCGCAGCCAACGGCTTTCGCTATGTGAACGGTACGCCGGCTGATTGCGTGCATATCGCGCTCACGGGCTTGCTGGGTTACCGGCCAGATCTCGTCGTCAGTGGCATCAACAATGGCGCAAACATGGGCGACGATACGATCTACAGCGGCACGGTGGGCGCAGCGATGGAAGGCTATCTCTTTGGCATTTCGGCGTTGGCTTTTTCGCAAACCGAAAAGGGCTGGGGGCATTTGCAAGATGCAGCGCAAGTGGCAAAAGATTTGGTGTTGAAATATGCGCAGCATCGCGAGCAGAAACCTTGGCTTCTGAATGTGAACATTCCTAATCTGCCGCGCGAGCAACTTAAAGCTGCGCAGGTGTGCCGCCTGGGCAAGCGGCACAGCGCAGAGCCAGTAGAAAAGCAAATCAACCCACGCGGCGACACGATGTATTGGATTGGCGCAGCGGGCGCTGTGGCCGACAGTGGGCCGGGCACAGATTTTGAAGCGGCTGCGAATGGGCATGTCACGATCACGCCGCTGCAAGTGGACTTAACAGATCATGCGCGGCTGGGCCATTGGGCGAAGCTCGCCGCATGAGCCGCCCTAGTTTTCCCGCTCGCTTGCCCAGCGGCATGCCGCAAACGGGTGCAAAGCCTGTTATTGCACCCGTCTCTCGCAGCCCCGCGCCGAGTTCCGTCAAGACTCTCACTCCTAAAAAAATAGCACCTCACGCAGTTTCCACGGGCGTTAACGGCCTAAAAACCTTAAACAGCACATCTTCACCATCGGCGCACGGCGTGGGTATGGACAGCTCAGCTGTGCGCGCGCGCATGGTGAAATTGCTCGCCGCTGGTGGCATCACCGATGAGGCTGTGCTGAAAGCGATGAACACGATCGAGCGCCATCGCTTTGTCGACACCGCTCTTAGCAACCAAGCGTATGAAGACACCAGCTTGCCGATCGGCCTGTCGCAAACGATCTCTAAGCCGAATGTCGTGGCGCGCATGATAGAGCTGCTGCGCGAAGGTGCCGCGCTAGATTCAAAGGGGCGGATGGGCCGCGTGATGGAGATTGGCGGCGGCTGTGGCTATCAAGCGGCTGTGCTCTCGCTGCTCTGCCAAGAGGTGTACAGCATCGAGCGGCTGCGCGGCTTGTATGAAAAAGCGGTGGTCAACATTCGTCATCTCTGCGCTCCCAATCTGCACATGCTGCTTGGCGATGGCATGCTCGGCTCGCCCAGCGGTGCACCGTATGCAGGCATCATTGCCGCTGCTGGCGGAGAAGCGATTCCGCAGGCTTGGATCGATCAACTTGCCGTGGGCGGGCGCATCGTGGCACCAATTCACACACCGGGCGGTGCAGGCATAGCTCAGTCACTCATCGTGGTCGACAAGACCGCGCAAGGCCTGAAACAATCTGTATTAGAAGGTGTGTTCTTTGTGCCTCTAAAATCAGGGCTCGCCTGAGTACTTTTGCAACGGCTCGGGCAACGGACAAGGAAACACGCACATGACACACTCAAACACCCGCTCCTTGCGTCTTTTAACAAGCGTCAAAGCCCTCCTCGCTATCAGCAGCTTGGCTTTGCTCGCAGCCTGCGCTAGCCGTGCGCCTGGCGGCAGCGCGCCAGTTGAAGATCGCGGCACGATGCAACGCCCGGCAGCCTCTGCGCCTGTAGCAAATGCACCTGCGCCTGCACCCACAGCCGCACCAACTGTGATCGGAAATGCCACCAGCACCGCAGCCAAGCCCATTCTGGGCCAAGAAAACGCCGGCAAGCCCGGCTACTACACCATCCGTCCCGGCGATACATTGATCCGCATTGGTTTAGATGCCGGCCAAAGCTGGCGCGATATCGCCCGCTGGAATGGCTTGGACAACCCCAACATCATCGAAGTTGGCCAAGTCGTGCGCATCATTCCGCCAGGCACGGCAGCTGCCGTGGTTGCAGCGCCTTCGCCTGCAGCCGCACCTGCTCCAGCGACTGAAGGAGTTGTTACGCGCCCCGTCACAGCGCCATCCGTCGTCACCGCCACCACGCTGCCTGCCGCTGGCACGCGCACAGCCGCTGCGCCTTCAGTCACACCCTCTGTGACCCCCGCGCCCGTGTCAGCAGCCAGCACGCCTTTGCCACCCGCCTCTTCGCCTAGCGATGAAGACATTGGCTGGATCTGGCCGGTCACAGGCGGAGCTGGCAATGTCATTGCCACATTCGATGAAGTGAAAAACAAAGGCGTTGGCATTAATGGCAAACTGGGCGACCCAATTCTGGCTGCCGGTGATGGCCGCGTGGTGTATGCCGGCGCGGGCCTGCGCGGCTATGGCAATCTTGTCATCTTGAAACACAACAACACCTACCTGACAGCCTACGCTCACAACCAAACGCTGCTCGTGAAAGAAGACCAAACCGTGCGCAAAGGCCAGAAGATTGCCGAGATGGGCAACTCCGATTCAGACCGCACCAAGCTGCATTTTGAGATCCGCCGCCAAGGCAAACCAGTCGATCCAATGCGCTTCTTGCCAGCACGCTGATCATTCATATTTTTTAAGCGTTTTAGGCATTTATCGCCCGCAGATACTGCGTGAGGCGCTATTTAATTGATAGTAAAGAGAACTCGGTATGGCCTGGCCTGTGATGGTGTTTGACATCGAAAGCATCCCCGATGTGAAGGGGCTGCGGGCTCTCGGCGAGTACGACGCCGCTTTGAGTGACCAACAAGTCCATGCCCAATGGGCCGCCGAGCGCAAAGCGCAAAACAAATCCGATTTCATGCCGCTGCACTTGCAGCGCATTCTGTGCATCAGCGTCGTCTTCCGCAGTGCAGACGGCCTTCGCATTCACAGCTTCGTGGACAAAGACGATGCCTCTGAGGCAAAAATCATCCAGCAGTTTTTCGGCAGTTTAGAAAAGCACGTGCCCCAACTTGTGAGCTGGAATGGCGGCGGTTTCGATCTGCCCGTGTTGCACTACCGAGGCATGATCCACGGCGCAGCAGCCCCCAAATACTGGGACATGGGCGATGGCGGCGATCATGACTCACGAGAATTCAAATGGAACAACTACATCTCCCGCTACCACCTGCGCCACCTTGA
>JAYSRZ010000043.1:0-6540 GCA_043720775.1 Variovorax sp.
CGCGACTGAGCGATTCAACAATCAGTTGCAAATCCCCGCGCGGCTCATAGATGCTGATGCGTCCGCGCAGCTCGACCAGATCGCCTTCTTTCGGCGTGAAATCCATCAAGCTTGCCGCGCGCCGAAACATCGCGCAGCGTATTTGCCCAGCTTCATCTTTCAAAGAAAAGTAGCAATGCCCGCTGGCCGCGCGTGAAAAACCCGTGATCTCGCCCTTCACGCTGACTGGATTGAACCGCGCCTCCAGCGCATCAGCCACCGCATGCACGAGTGCGCCTACAGCCCAAACTCTTGTTGAGCTGGTAGCTTCAAAAACCATAGCATCATCGCGCATAATGTGAGAAATTCCTTTTCTAAATCGTTTCCAGGCTAGGCGCAACGACGACGACAGTGCGTTAGCACGGTTAGGAGCCGCAACGACGTATGGGAACGATTTAGAAATAGAATAAATTTCAGGAGAACTGTCTTGCTCGCTATCATACAAGCCGCTGGCTGGCCGATCTGGCCGTTAATTGCATGCTCTATTCTTGGATTGGCACTCGTGATTGAGCGCTTTGTTGCGCTCAAAACCAGCAAAGTCGCGCCACCCAAATTGCTCGATGAAGCCATGAGCGTGTCGCGGCAGGGCTTGCCGGTGGCCGATGTGGTCAATCAATTGGAAGCTAACTCGTCGCTTGGAGAAGTGCTCGCCAGCGGCATGCGCGCTTTGGCCAGCAACCCGCGCTGCTCAGAGGAAGAGCTGCGCAATGCGATGGAAGGCGCTGGCCGCCGCGTCACAGCCAAGTTAGAGCGCTACTTACCCGCGATTGCGACGATTGCATCCGCAGCTCCGCTGCTTGGGCTTTTGGGCACGGTGATTGGCATGATTGAAATTTTTGGGGCGCAAGGAGGCGGTGGCGGTGTGGGCGGCAGTGGTGCGAATCCTGCGCAGCTTGCGCAAGGTATTTCCATTGCTTTGTACAACACAGCTTTCGGCTTGATCGTGGCGATCCCCGCGTTGATTTTTTGGCGTTATTTCCGTGCTCGGGTTGACGACTATCTGCTGCATTTAGAGCTCGCTGCAGACCGCATGGCGCGGCATTTACTTGCCATGCGCAAGGGCGGAATTTGAAAGGAACGGCTATGAATTTTCGCCGTGCCAACCGAGATGAGCCTGAGATCAATCTGATTCCGTTTATTGACGTGTTGCTTGTCGTGCTCATCTTTTTGATGCTCTCCACCACATACAGCAAGTTCACCGAAATGCAACTCAAACTGCCCACGGCAGATACCGATTCGCAACGCGACTATCCCAAAGAGTTGATCGTCAGCGTCAGTAGCGATGGGCGCTATTCGGTGAATAAAACGGCCGTGGCAGGCAAGAGCGTGGATGCGATCTCTTCCGCGCTGGCAAGCGCCGCGAAGGCTGGCAAAGACACGGTTGTGATCATCAGCGCTGATGCACTTTCCACGCATCAAGCCGTCATCAGCGTGATGGAAGCAGCACGTAGAGCTGGTTTGCAGCAGGTCACCTTTGCTACCCAGCCGTCGGCGGCCAAATAACTCTGAGCTCAATGCCGCCATGAGCTTTTCTGAGCGGCTGCAAAAAAGCTGGTACTCGACTACAAAAGATGGGCTATCGACTGCTTTGCTCGATGTGAGCTGGTTGTATGGCGGTATCGTTAAATTGCGTCGCAAGCTCTACGCCAAAGGCATCCTACGCACCACCAAGCTGCCTGTGCCCGTGATCGTGGTGGGCAATGTGATTGCCGGCGGCGCTGGGAAGACGCCTATCGTCATCGAGCTCACCAAGTTTTTGCAAACGCAAGGCTGGCAAGTCGGCATCGTCTCGCGCGGCTATGGTGGCAGAAATTCAGACGTTTTGGAAGTGTTATCGGACACACCCATTTCAGATTCAGGCGACGAGCCAGTGCTGATCAAACGTGCGGTGAGTGCTCCTGTATTTGTAGCAAGCCAACGGGCTGATGCGGCGCTGGCCTTGCTCGCAGCGCATCCACAAACCCATGTGATTCTCTGCGACGATGGCCTGCAGCATTTGGCTTTGCAGCGCGATATCGAGATCTGTGTGTTTGACGAACGCGGTATCGGTAATGGCCGCTTGCTGCCTGCGGGCCCGCTTCGCGAGAGTTGGCCGCGCAACGTAGATTTCATCTTGCATCGCGGCGGCATGGATGGCGGCTTTCACGTCGAACGCCACTTGGCAGACAACGCGCTTCTGGCAGATGGCTCGCAGATTTCTTTTGCGCAGTTGGCCGAGCAAGAGCTCACCGCAATAGCTGGCATCGCCAACCCAGAAAACTTCTTCTCGATGCTGCGCCAGCGCGGCCTGCATCTGACTGAGACCATCGCGTTACCTGATCACTATAACTTTGATAGCACTTCACGCAGTATCCACGGGCGTAAATGGCTGATTTGTACTGAAAAAGATGCTGTGAAGCTGTGGAAAACGCCTTTAGCACAACTTTGCACCATCGCTGCAATCCCGTTGCAAGTCAAGCTTCCAGAAGCCTTCACCACGGCCTTGCTCGAAAAGCTATCATCGCTTCAATCATCCAAGAAGTGAATCCCATCATGGACACCAAACTCCTCGAACTCCTCGTCTGCCCCGTCACCAAAGGCCCACTCACACTAGATCGCGCACAGAGCGAGTTGGTGAGTCGCAGCGCTCGCCTAGCCTACCCCATCCGCGATGGCATCCCCATCCTGCTAGAAAACGAAGCACGCACGCTCAGCGATGAAGAAATCGAAGCCTTACACGGCAAAGCGCCTTCGCGCCCCAGCCCTTTGTAAACACAGTTTTCTATCGCGCCATGAGTTTCACCGTCCTCATTCCCGCCCGCCTCGCCTCCACTCGCTTGCCTAACAAACCCTTGGCGGATATCGGAGGCGCACCGATGGTGGTGCGTGTGGCGCAGCGGGCTTTGCTCTCTGGTGCATCGCAAGTGGTGGTGGCTTGCGATGATGTCTCCATCCAAGCAGCTTGCGTGGCGCATGGCGTCAACGCCGTGCTCACGAAAACAGATCATCCTAGCGGCTCGGATCGCTTGGCTGAGGCTTGCGACAAGCTGGGTTTGACCGATGAGACCCTAGTGGTGAATGTGCAGGGTGATGAGCCATTGATTGATCCACAGCTCATTTCTCAAGTGGCAAATTTATTGCAAAAAAAACCATTAGCGCATATGGGAACTGCGGCGTACGCTATTGAATCGATAGCAGATCAGAGTAATCCCAACATCGTCAAAGTCGTGCTCGATGCACAGAGCCATGCGCTGTATTTCAGCCGCAGCTTGATCCCTTTTGATCGAGACAAGCACACCGATGCGCCGAGGCCGCTTCGCCACGTCGGCATCTACAGCTACCGCGCCGGTTTCCTGCGAGATTTCATCAAGCTGCCGCAAGCGCCTATCGAAGTGAGCGAATCACTAGAGCAATTGCGTGCGCTGTGGCATGGCCACAAGATCGCCGTGCATGTGAGCGATGCTGCGCCAGGGCCGGGTGTAGACACGCCAGAGGATTTGGAGCGCGTTCGCCTCCTCTGGAAAAACCAGTAAGCCCCGCGCTGGATGCCCATGCTATCCTCTGAGCAATTGATAAAAATAGAGGATTGAGATGAAACTGATTCTGTTGGGCGCACCCGGTGCGGGCAAAGGCACGCAAGCGGCCTTTATTTGCAAGCAATACGGCATTCCGCAAATCTCAACAGGCGATATGCTTCGCGCTGCTGTGAAAGCGGGCACGGAAATGGGTATTGCTGCAAAAAAAGTGATGGACTCGGGCCAACTGGTGAGCGATGAGATCATCATCGGCCTCGTCAAAGAACGCCTGACTCAGCCAGATTGCGCCAATGGTTTCTTATTCGACGGTTTCCCGCGCACGTTAGCGCAAGCAGAAGCCATGAAAACGGCAGGTGTGAAGCTGGACTACGTTTTAGAAATTGATGTGCCTTTTGAAGCCATCATCGAGCGCATGAGTGGCCGCAGAAGCCACCCAGCTTCTGGCCGCATTTATCACGTCAAATTCAATCCGCCTAAAGTGGAAGGCAAAGACGATGCCACTGGCGAGGCTCTGGTGCAGCGCGACGATGACAAAGCCGAGACGGTGCAAAAGCGCCTTGATGTGTACAGCGCGCAAACGCGCCCACTGGTGGATTACTACTCTGCTTGGGCAGCCAAAGACTCGGCTAGTGCGCCGAAATACCGCAAGATTGATGGCTTGGGCGATGTGAGCGATATCACCGCGAGAGCACAAGCTGCGTTGTCTGCCTAGAACTTATTGCACACGTTAAAAAGCCCGCTCTAGGCGGGTTTTTTTATGGGCGAGATGCTGTCAATCAGGCCACTGGCTTGAAGTCATAGCCATTGCCCAATTTTTCCACGCGGCCAAATGCTGGGAAGGGGAAATGGAAGCCGCCAGCCATCATTTTCTCGTTGATCACCATTTCAAACATTTTGCGGCGCGTCTCGCGGGCGGCATCGGCGTTCATGTCGAATTGCACAGCCCAATCTGGGTTGCGAGCAAACAGCTCAGGAATGTTGGTCAGATCGGCAAGATAGGCGAATTTCTCGCCCTTGCTCTGCGCGGTAATCAGTGTGTGGCCTGGCGTGTGGCCGAATGCGGCCACGCTGCTCACGCCGGGCATGATGTCTTTACCGGGCTCGAACTGGATGAGTTGATCTGCTGGCAGGCCATTGAAAATGCGGCGCACGGCTGCGAATGCACCCTTCATGGCCTCTGGCGCAGCGGCCATGCGGGCATCGTCCATCCAGAAAGCATGCTCAACCGTGGGCACCATGATTTTTGCATTCGGGAAGACGAGCTGGCCAGCTTTATTGCGCACGCCATTGATGTGATCGCCGTGGTAATGCGTGAGCACCACGGTGTCGATATCTTCGGCTTTGAAGCCTGCGGCATTCAAGTTGGCCATCAAGCGGCCGGTGGTGGGCGCGCCGTTGTCGGCGAAGCCTGTGTCCATCAGAATGCGGCGATTGCCGGCCACGATCATGAAGGCTGTGAACGGCACATCGATGTAATCGGTGGGCAGGTTTTGTGATTTGAGCAGCGCTTGCACTTCCGCGAGAGGTGCATTGCGCACAAACTCAGCAGCCAGCGGGCGACGCACCACGCCATCGTTCAGGGCGATGATTTCCATATCGCCGAGCTTTTGCTTTCTAAAGCCTACTTGCACCACGGATGGTGCGCCAAAGTTAGGCGCGTTTTGCGCAATCAGTGGGGCAAATGAGCCGGCCACATAAGCCAAAGCTGCTGCGCCGCCGCCTACGAAAATGTCTCTGCGATTGATCATGGTGTTCTCCAAAGTTGATCTGGTTTTGATGTCTTCGCGCCGTGCGAATTGTCTTCTAGGATTCTTATCATCGCGTAAAGTTCGTTGGCGAGGAACCTACATCGCGCATATCCCACTGATTTCGGTGGAATAAAACAAAAAGCCTACACCCAGCGCACCATGCTCAGCGCCAGCGCAACAGTTGCCAACGCGACCGCGCTGGACACCGCCACGGCAGCCGTGACTTCCGGTAAAGCCGTTTCATAACGCTGGGCAAACAAAAACACATTCGCGCCAATCGGCAAAGCGGCTGTCACGATCATCACGGCCAAGGGCAGACCCGATAAGCCTAGCGCCAAGCCAACGACGGCCACAGCCAATGGATGCGCCACATTTTTCAAAAGCGCGAGGCATAGCGCCATGCGCAAATGCTCGCCCACGCGCGTGGTGGCCAGCGTGATGCCCACCAAGATCACCGCGAGTGGGCTGAAAGCATTGCCCAGCAATTGCAAAGGCTTGTCGATGACTGCGGGGATGCCCAGAGAAGTTTGCGCATACAGCAAGCCTGCAATGATGGGGAAGATCATCGGCTGCTTCAGCGTGTTCCAAATCGAAGTGGCCATGATGCGCAGCGGATGCGCTTTTTCTCCACGCTTCTCGCGCAGTGTGACCAGCTCCAGCACCACAGTGGCCAGAGAAAGCATGATCAGCGAATGCACAGCAATCAGCGAGAGCAGCACCGCCACGCCTTGATCACCGTAGGCGAATTGAATCAGAGCGATGCCGATCATCACCGTGTTGCTGTAGCTCGCCGCGAGTCCCAGCACCGCAGCCCTGCGATTGCGCCCCGCTGCAAAAAACATCACCGCATACATCAGCGCCATGCCAATCAAATACGCCAGCAACGGCTTGCCTTGCAAATTCTCTGGATGCACATTCACCATCGTGCGAAACAGCATCGGCGGCAAGAAGATGGTGAAGACCAGTTTCGATAAGTCTTTTGTGCTGTTAGCGCTCATCAGACCTGCGCGGCCTGCTATGAAACCGATAGCAATGAGGATGACGACGGGAACAAGTGCGGCGATAACGGGATGAGGCATAGCTCACGAGTGTAGTGCGCGTAATGTTATCTTGACCTCTTATTTCACGGCCACAGCATCCGTGATGCGGTAATACAAGCCATAAGGATCGTCATTGAGCACTTGAAATTTGCCTTCTACGACAACCGGCTCCAGAGAATATTTCACCGGTGTTTTCGT
>JAYSRZ010000044.1:0-20046 GCA_043720775.1 Variovorax sp.
TGCGCAGGTTCAAAGTATCGAGGTAGCATCTGGCAAGGTGCAGGCTGTGCAATTGCAAGATGGCCGACGATTCGTTTGTGATGATTTGGTGTGTAACGCTGATCCGGGGCATGTGCTGTCCAAGCTATTGCCTGAGCCTTTGCGCCAAACAGCGGCGATAGCTAAGAAAAAATACTCGATGGGTTTGTTTGTTTGGTACTTCAGTACGAACCAAGTGTTTGCCAATGTGCCGCATCACACGATTCTTTTTGGGCATACTTATCGCGAAGTATTGAAGAAGATCTTTGACACCTTGGAATTGCCTGAAGATTTGAGCATTTATTTGCATCGCCCCAGCGCCACCGATGCGAGCTACGCCCCAGCAGGGCACGATAGTTTTTATGCCTTGGTGCCTGTGCCGAATTTGAAAGCTGAGATCGATTGGCCTGCTGTGCAAGAGCGTTTTAAGCAAGCTCTGATGCAAGCTTTGCAAGAGCGCATTTTGCCGGGATTGGCCGATTGCATCGTGCATGATTTTTTCTTAACGCCACAATATTTTTACGATGAATTGCTGTCGCCGCATGGCAGTGGATTTTCGATCACGCCTAATTTGATGCAGTCTGCTGGCTTTCGCTATCCCAATCGCTCGCCGCAGCTGAGCAACTTGTATTTCGTTGGTGCGGGCACGCATCCGGGAGCAGGTGTCCCGGGTGTGGTGACTTCGGCCAAAGTGGTCGAGCGATTGATGTTTGGCTCGGTTGCGGATGCGACATCAAAGGCGAAGGCATTTGCATGAGAAATCATCAGGCTGACGCGCAATCGATCATGGACGCGCATGCGAAATCGTTTTCTTGGGCTGCGAAATTTCTCTCACGTGATGCCCGCTCGCATGTTGCACAGTTGTATGCGTTTGCCCGGTTGATGGATGATTTGGTGGATGAGCCTTCACTGGGCTCGCTAGCGCAGCGCATGGCTCAGTTTGATGCGAATCGAGATCAAGTGCTTGGCTTGAGCGTTGAGGTCGGTCGCAGTCAAGATGTGGGAGAAATGCTGAAGAAATTTGATGTCGATGATCGCGTGTTGCAGTCTTTTTTAGGAGCACTGCAAGCGGATGCTTCTTCGCGGCATCTTCAAACCTTGCCTGATGTGCTTGGCTTTGCTTACGGTGTGGCAGGCACGGTTGGCCAAATGATGCGCCCGATCCTTGGCGCCAATGTTGAGGCTGAGCGCTATGCCGTCGCGCTGGGTATGGCAATGCAGCTGACCAATATTGCGCGCGATGTGTTGGAGGATGCACACCGGGGGCGCTGTTATTTGCCCGCGCAGTGGTTGCCGGCAGATTGGCAACTTTCTAAATTAGTCGATGGCTGCCCGGCGACTCGTAGCCAAGCCTTTGCTGCTACTCAGCGCTTGCTCTTTGAGGCCGAGCCGCTGTATGCGCTGGCTGAGCAGGGCTTTGCTTCGATACCAATGCCCAATCGCCGTGCGGTGCGCATCGCCTGCGTGCTCTATCGCGCTATTGGGCGCAAGATCAGTGCAACACCTGAGCCGCTTTACTGGCTGCACCGCGTGCATCTTGGCGCAGGCGCGAAGGCGCTTGTTGTGCTGCGGGATGTGTTGGGTTGGCATGGCCATTCAGCGCAAGTGGTGTCAACTGCTTTGCAAGAGCATCAAGATGTGCTGCAACGCATCCCAGGTTTTCCTAGAATGTGGGCATGAGTGCGAAGAATGCCGATTGGGATGTGGTTGTTGCAGGCGCGGGGCTAGCGGGCTTGTCTTTGGCCGCAGAGCTGGCTGCGCCGCAGTTTGGGCATTTACGTGTTCTCTTGATTGAGCCGCGCGAAAATCACGTGAGAGATCGCACGTGGAGCTATTGGGATACCCCAAATGCGTTGCCAAAGCGCTGGCAGGGCTTGGCGCAAACGAGGTGGCCGCGCTGGAGCGTGAGTTTGGATAGCAGCAGCGTGATCTCCAAGGGCGAAGTAGCTTATGCCAGTGTGCGAGCAGATGCTTTTTATGAAGATGCATTGAAAACTATTGCTGCTGCGCCGCATATTCAATGGCTTCGCGGTGATCGGCTTGCGCAGACTCAATCCAGTGCGCAAGGCGTCGAGCTGATCACGCAGACCGGGCAAAAGCTCAACGCCAAGCGACTGTTTGACTCAAGGCCGCCCGTGCCCATTGAGGCCAATGATTGGGTGCAACATTTCACAGGCTGGGAAGTGCAATGCAGTGCGCCATGCTTTACACCCGACTTGGTGCAACTGATGGCTTTTGAACGCAAACCCAATGGCTTGCACTTCATCTATTGCTTGCCATACAGCACGACGTTGGCTTTGGTAGAAAGTACTTGGATTTCTCGCACCGATGTGCAAGCGACAGTTGATGCTGAGCAGGAATTGAGAGACACTTTGCAGCATCGCTTTCAATGTGTAGATTACGAGATCACTTTTCGGGAGCAGGGCGCTTTGCCTCTGCGGCCAACTGTGCCTGTTGATCAACTCAATGTCGTGCGCATCGGCAGAGCTGGCGGCATGCTGCGTGCAGCGACTGGTTATGCGTTTTGCGCGACGCTGCAGCAAACTTCGGACCTCGCAGCATCGCTAGCTGCCCATTTAGCTCAAGGCAGCGCGCTTTTAGATTGGCAAGCGCCTGCACACAAAGCCAGCTCGTTAGATCAATGGATGGATGCGGTACTTTTTCGGGTGTTGGAGCGAGATTGGCAGGGAGCACCAAACTATTTCCTGTCGCTTTTTGAGCGCGTGCCGGAGCGGAAACTGATCGCTTTTTTGCAAGGCAGCGCGACGCCGAAAGAGCGATTTGCCGTGATGCGGGCACTACCTGCTTGGCCATTCATGCGTTCTGCGCTAGGCTAGCTGCTCTATGCAACGCGCTTTTGCGACTCATCTGTTGTGGATTGTTCCCTGCTTGTTTGCCCTTGCTTGGATGGAAAACCAATGGCCATTGGCGGCATTGGCGGTGTTTGTGGTGTTGACCTTGAGTCTGGGCTTCGCGCATGGTGCGATGGATATATGGTTGCTGTGTGATGCGCAAGGCAAGTTGTCTTTGACATCAGCCGTCAGTTACGCCACGGCAGCGGCTGTATTGGCAGTGGTGCTCGCTGCTTGGCCGGGCGTGGCGTTGATCGTGTTGATTGGCTTGTCGATTTGGCACTTCGGTGAGCAGGCTCATTTTGAACATGCAAATTTGCGTGTTGCTTGGCTGCTGCGCGCCGTGCAAGGCGGCGCAAGTGTGATGCTGCCTGTGTTGTTGTCCCCAAGCGCTCTGTCGCCTCGGGTGACAGGAATAGTGGGCAGCGATGCTGCTTGGGTGTGGCCACTTTGGGTAGGCTTGGCGGCGTTGTGGTGTGCGTTGCTATTGGCAGCATGCGTGGTGATTAGGCCTTGGCAAGCAGGCGGCGAAAAAACGCTTTGGCTTGAGCTAGTCGGCTTAATTGCGCTCAACGTATTTCTCTCGCCTTTGCTTGCTTTTGCATTGTTTTTTGGGCTCTATCACTCAGGCATGCATATTTTGCGGATGTTGCGTTTGCGGCAATTTGCTGGCGAGGGCTGGCTGTTGCTGGCAGCCACATTGGTTGCAACATGGCTCGCCTTGGCGGCTTTGCTTTGGTGGATGCCTTCGCAGCTGTATGCTTTACAAGATTCAGGCCTGCTACTGCGCTGGCTGGTGGTGGCTCTTGCCGCTGTGACGCTGCCGCATTTGATCCTGGTCGCGCGCGCGAGGAATAGCTTATTCAAAAGAAGCTGAGTTTGAAGGGTGCAGGCTTTGGTACGATGCAGGCAATCAACCCTGTTCTTCACCATGATCATCACCAGCCTGCTCGATACCGATCTGTATAAGTTCACCATGATGCAGGTTGTGCTGCATCAATTTCCCAGTGCGCAGGTGGAATACAAATTTAAATGCCGCAACGCGGGCGTGAATTTGGCGCAGCATGCCGATGAGATTCGCGCAGAGATCAAATCACTTTGCAGCTTGACGTTTAGCGAAGAGGAGCTGGATTTTTTGCGCGGAATGCGCTTTATCAAAAGTGATTTTGTGGATTTTTTGGGGCTGTTCAAGCTCAATGAAAAATGTATTTCAGTGACGCCGCAGTCCAACGGCGAATTGGAGATTGCAATCAAAGGCCCGTGGCTTCACACGATTCTTTTTGAGATTCCGGTGCTGGCGATCGTCAATGAGGTCTACTTCAAAAATCATAGCACCACACGCAGTAAGGACGAGGGCGAGACACGACTTTTAAATAAAATCTCGTTGCTGAAGACGCCTCATTTGGCTGAACTAAAAATTGCCGATTACGGCACTAGAAGGCGCTTCTCCAAGGTCTGGCAAGAGCATGTGTTACGCACGCTTGCCAATGGCCTGGGCACAAGCAGTACAGGCCAATTCGCTGGCACGAGCAATGTGCATTTCGCGCGCACACTTGGTCTCACGCCGCTGGGCACGATGGCGCATGAATATCTGCAAGCCGCGCAAGCACTTGGGCCCCGCTTGCGTGACAGTCAAATTTATGCATTTGAAAGCTGGGCCAAAGAATATCGCGGTGATCTGGGTATTGCGCTATCTGATGTGTACGGCATGAGCGCCTTCTTGCGCGACTTCGATATGTATTTCTGCAAGCTTTTCGATGGTGCGCGGCATGACAGCGGCGATCCATTTGAATGGGGCGAGCGCATGATTGAGCATTACCGCGTCAACCGCGTCGATCCGCGCACCAAGACGCTGATCTTCTCGGATGGCCTCACGGTGCCGCGCACGATTGAGCTGTATCAGCGCTTCAAAGGCCGCTGCTTGTTGGCCTTTGGTATTGGCACGAATCTCACGAACGATCTGGGCGATCCGCCTGAACATGTGCCACTGCAAATCGTGATGAAAATGATTCGCTGCAATGGGCAGCCTGTGGCCAAACTGTCTGACTCGCCCGGCAAGGGCATGTGTGACGATGAGAAATACTTGGCCTATTTGCGGCAAGTGTTTGAGATTCCTACGGCTTGAGCCCGACGTGCGATGGGTAAACGGTTTATGACTTTATTGCATTCACGTTTTTTTAAGTACGGCGGGCTGCTGATTGCATTGATGTCTGCTCAAACAGCCTTCGCTGCAGAGATCGACGGCAAGCAACTGTCAGCCCTGTGGGGCATTCCGTTTGCTGGGCTTTTGCTTTGCATCGCGCTGTGCCCGCTGCTCACGCCGCAGTTTTGGCATCATCATTTTGGCAAGGTGGCCGCAGGCTGGGCGTTGCTGTTTTTAGTGCCTTTTGCGGCGATGTTTGGTGCGGGCGCGGCAGGCGCTGCATTTGCGCATGCGGCGTTGGCTGAATACATCCCCTTTGTGATTTTGCTGACCGCGTTGTTTGCCGTCTCTGGCGGCATTTACATCAAAGGCAATTTGCATGGCAGCCCGCTGCTGAACACGTCAATCCTGGCCATCGGTGCAGTGGCTGCGAGCTTCATGGGCACGACGGGCGCTTCCATGCTGCTGATTCGCCCGCTGATTCGCGCGAATGACAATCGGCAGCACAAGATGCATGTGTTTGTGTTTTTCATCTTTATCGTGAGCAATGCCGGCGGCTCGCTCACGCCGCTGGGCGATCCACCTTTGTTTCTTGGTTTCTTGAAAGGCGTGGATTTTTTCTGGACGGTGAAATACATCTTTCCTGAGACGCTTTTTATGGTTGGCTCCTTGCTCGCCATTTTTTATGCGATGGATTCTTTTTATTATCACAAGCGCGAAGAGGTGTTGAAATTCGACCCAACGCCTGATTCAAAAAACATTGGCTTTGACGGTAAGTTCAACTTCGCGCTGCTCGTCTGCATCATGAGCTTAGTGCTGATGAGCGGCATTTGGAAGCCGGGCGTGGATTTCAACGTGATGGGCACGGATGTGGGGCTGCAAGGCATCGTGCGCGATCTGGGGCTGGTTGCTGTGATCGTCATCTCGCTGCGTACCACGGCGGCCTCTGTCCATGAAGCGAATCAATTTTCTTGGGGCCCGATGGCCGAGGTGGCCAAATTGTTTGCAGGAATTTTCCTCACC
The DNA here is from genome assembly GCA_043720775.1 of Variovorax sp. Lineage (GTDB taxonomy): Bacteria > Pseudomonadota > Gammaproteobacteria > Burkholderiales > Burkholderiaceae_C > JANMDU01. The sequence continues at coordinate 6,037 of JAYSRZ010000044.1, forward strand.
ATCATCCCCGTGATCGCCATGCTGAAAGCGGGCATTGACGGGCCTTTTGGCGCGATTGTGGCCAGCGTCACGCGCGCCGATGGCTCGCCCAGCCCGCTCGCTTATTTTTGGGCGACCGGAGCACTCAGTTCGTTTCTCGACAACGCACCGACCTATTTGGTTTTCTTCAACCTCGCAGGCGGCGATGCGCAAACACTGATGACCACGCATGCCTCAACGCTGGCCGCGATATCCGCAGGCGCAGTATTCATGGGCGCGAATTCGTACATTGGCAATGCACCAAATCTGATGGTGAAAGCCATCGTGGAAGATCGCGGCGTGAAGATGCCTAGTTTCTTCGCGTACATTGCTTGGGCGGCGTGCATTTTGATTCCGCTGTTTGTGATCATGGGTTGGATTTGGTTTCGTTGATCTGTAGTGAACACTATAATTTTGATAGCGCTTCACGCAGTTTCTACGTGCTCTAACGACTAAAAAGGCTTAAAAATGACAAAGAAAAAAGTATTGGTGGCGCGGGCTGTGTTTGCGCAAGTGCTGGCAAAGCTGGGCGAGCATTTCGAGGTCGAATCTAATCAAGAAGACGCGATTTGGCCGCGAGAAGAATTCATCCGCAGGTTGCAAGGCAAAGCCGGTGTATTCACCACCGGTGGAGAGCGCATTGATGCTGCGCTGCTCGCGGCTTGCCCCGATCTTAAAATCTGCGCCAATATGGCAGTGGGATACAACAATTTCGATGTGCCGGCCATGACGGCAGCTGGCGTGATGGCCACCAATGCCCCTGATGTGCTCACTGAGACCACGGCAGACATGGGCTTTGCATTGCTCATGGCGACTGCGCGGCGCGTGAGCGAGAGTGAGGCCTTTTTGAGGGCGGGTGAGTGGAAAAAATGGAGTTACGACATGTTTTGCGGCGCAGACATTCACGGCTCAACGCTCGGCATTCTCGGCATGGGCCGAATAGGCCGAGCAATTGCCAAGCGAGGCGCGCATGGCTTTGGCATGAATGTGATTTATCACAACCGCACTCGCCTAGCGCCTGAATTAGAGCGGGAAGTGAATGCGAAATACGTGAGCAAACAAGAGTTGTTCAGCCAAGCAGATCACATCGTGCTTGTGTTGCCTTACTCCGCAGAGAATCACCACACCGTTGGCGCAGCAGAGATCGCGCTCATGAAGCCCACCTCCACGCTGATCAACATCGGGCGCGGCGGTTTGATCGATGAAAGCGCCTTGGCTGCTGCCTTGGCAGCCAACAAAATTCTTGGCGCTGGCTTAGATGTGTTTGAGGGTGAACCCGCCGTCAACCCTGTGCTAACTGCACTTAAAAACGTCGTTCTTACGCCGCATATCGGCAGCGCCAGTGTGCCCACCCGCATGGCCATGGCGAATTTGGCTGCGGACAATTTGATTGCTCATCTCACGCAAGGCATTGCTAAAACGCCAATTAATGCGTAATTCTTAGTCAATAAGTAGCGGCCGTAAAAAAGGGGCCGAAGCCCCTTTCACGAGGCAAGCTCGATCATTAATCTTCAAATGAGATGCGCTGCGCTTGTAGTGCAGTGCCGGTGCTCGTTAAAGTGGCTTTCACTTCGATCTTGACGCCGTTGACAAGATTGCTTGCTGTCCCTTTTTTGTAGGTGACGCTGCCTGCATAGCTGACTTGCAGACCACGTAGCGTGAAAGTTTTGTCTGTGGTGTTGAGGTTGGAGATTGCACCATACAGTTCTAGCTGATCGTTGTCTTCATTATTAGAAGGCGAGCCATTGCCGCGATTTTCTATTTTGACGCTGGTCGCCACAAACACATCGTTGACCAATTGCCCCTTGACTTCGACGCGTGAGCCCAATCCCAGCCCAGTGTTTCCGCGCGGAAACGTTGCATTGGATGCATTGATGTTTAAAGTGCCGATGCTAAATTGCGCTGCAGAGGTGTAGGCCGTGATGATGCCTTCGACTTCGAATCGAACCAAGTTGCCCACAAATCGCTGCTTTGAGACGATGCGCGTGGCATTCCAAGTGTTTGTGCCTGCGGGTGCGGTGGCTAACGTGACGCGCACGGTTGTGCCATCGACAATCGCAGCACGCAGACGCTTGGCCTCAGTTGCACCGTACTGAATGGTCTCTGATCCAATCTTGAAGGTCTTGGAGGTCAAATTGGCGCTGTTGATGTTGCCCACAATTTTGTATTTGTTTGCATTGTTTTCGCGCTCAATGCGAGTGGCCAGCAACTTATTGGCTGCGACATCAAGCAGTCCGTGGATCTCAAGAACTTGACCGACACGAATGTCAGCATAGCCATTTGGCAAAGAAACACTGTCAAACACAGTGCGTTGGTTGATCTCTACTTGTTGCCCCAAAATATTGAGGGTCTGAGTTTGGCTTGCAGAGGCTACCGTAGAACTGGTGGACTGCGGCATGCTCATGCTGCGCACGGGCCCTTTCAGTTCGCTGTTAAAGCTAATGGCAGTTGCTGTGCCGGTGGAGGTGCCGCTCGAGCCGTTGATCGTGACGACCATGCCTAAGCGCAGATCATCGCGTTTGCGGCCGCCATTGTCATCATCATCGCCGTCAGTGACACTGGCATCTGAATCTTCGTATCGCACACCATTGACGATGACGGAGCCAAAGCCTGCAATCGTGCCTTGGCTAATGCCTGTTGAGTTGCTAGCGACTGGGTTAGTCGGCGTGCTCGAATCGCCACCGCCGCCGCAGGCGATCAATCCGAGTGTGAGCGCGAGTGCGCTGCACCATGTGGCCACCGTGCGGTAGCCGCGAGAGGAGAAAGTCAATGCTTTCATGATGAAGCTCCTTAGAAGTACTGGTTAAGAAATGCTCAGGTGAGCGTGAGTTAAGCCGGGATAGGCGGGGTGAGAAACTCAATTTTTGAATTTGATACGTTCGGCGCTGATGACAGCGCTGCCCGGCGCGGGCCTGCCTCGCAATTCGATGCGAGCGCCATTGATAAGTGCAGCTACCGAGCCGTTTTCAAACTGCGCTGCGCTGTAGTTCACCGAGACGCCCGCGACGCTGAAGCTTGTGGCGCTGGTGTTGAGATTGGAGATCACGCCGATCAAATCGATTCTTTGATCAGAAACATTTTTAAATTCAATTTCGCTGGCGAGCAACACACCGTTTTGCAGCTTGCCTTCGACTTGTACTCGCGCTCCTTGTTGCACTACAGCGCCGCTGGGCGATACAGCTGCGCTGCGCGCGTCAACCAACAGGTTATTGACTTTGAATTGCGTGGGCGATGAGAGATCAGTCACGATGCCTTCAATTTCTAAATTTTCAATCACCGTATTGCCTAGTTCGCTACTGCGCGCTTTGGTCAGTTGCCACGCTGTGCCTGCGGCTATTTGTTGCGGCAGCAGTCGCAATTTCACGCTCAGTCCATCGATCAGACCAGAGGGTAAATCAGCTGTTGCGACATTGGCGAAGCTGATGGTTTCATTGCCGATTTGGAAGGTTTTGGATACGTTTTGCAGTTGCCTAACAATACCGCTGAGTTTGTATTGCGAAGCACCGGCTTTTCGCTCAATCAAGCTCGCCTGCAAGGTATTGTTGGCTGAGTTTAAAAAGCCATGCACTTCCAAAATTTGACCGATCTGGATGCTGGCCGCGCCTTGAGGCAGAGAAGCGTCAAAAACCGTGGCGCTATCGATCAATACGCGCTGGCCGATGATTGTGAATTCGCCACCGCTGGCTGATGTGGCGCTAACGGGGCCTAGCAATTCGCTGGCGAATGTGATGCTGGTGGCGGTGGCGCTGCCACCGGTGCTAACTTGCGCCTCCAAGCGCACGACCATGCCCAGCTTGAGCTCGCTGCGATTGCGCGCACCATCGTCGTCGCTGATCGTTGCATTGCTGTCGTCATAGCGCACACCATTGACGATGACTGAACCAAAGCCGGAGATCGTGCCTAAGCGGGTGACTGGCGTGATGCCCGTGCCGCCCGAGCCAACGCCAGCAACATCACTGGCGCCGCCGCCGCAACTAGCGACCAACACGCTTAGCACGCACGCAGCGAAAAATGTAGTGGCTCGAAGCCATAAATTTGATGCGTTCATTGAGCTTTTCCTTGGGTTGAATGAGCGTTACTGATGCTCTGTGAATTTGGGTTAGTCTGCATGTCTTGCGACCATGCATACAAGCCGATGCGCAAACGCTGATCGGCAATGCGGCTTGCTTTTTCGTCTTCTAAGATGAGTCTTTCCAGCTCTGGGGCGAGGCTTTGCAGTAATGTTTGCCATTGCGTGCGCATCACAGCGCTGAAGCTCTGCAAGGACTGCTTTGACAACTTGTCAGCAAAAATCGCTTGCTCTAAATGCTTTTGGCCATCGCCCAAGACATTGGCCGTGGCGGCGCGCAAATGGTCACCCACGTTGTCGCCCAAAAATGCAATCATCCGTGCCCAGTCACCATCGGGCACGAAAGCAGCTCGCTCCAAATGAACGATGTCTTTTTCACGATCCCAGCTAACAATTTTTAGGCGAGTAAGCTCATCGAGCAAGCTGCGAGGATGGACATCACGCGTTACCGACTGTGCGAGGGTCTCGAAACTAGGCGCTGCGCCCACGCGAGGAAGCGGCAGAAAATCGCCAGATACGCTACGCAAAGTAGAGTCTGCCACCCAGCGTGTGAATACCTCTGATGCTGCCGATGCAGAACCCGCATGCTTAGGCGCGCGCTCAGAGATCAGGCGCGCCACCTCGCGACGCGTCAAGCCCGTGCTAGCACTCACGCGGCTAGTCAGGCGAGCGCCAGCGCTCGTTTCAGCCGTTGAGCGTGGCGATGTTTGGCGGCGGCTGTCAGACGCGGATTTGCTCGCATCGTTTGCGGTTTTTTGCTGTAGCCCCAAATGCGTTTGCAGTGCTGACTGCACCACGGCTTGCCGCAGACGCTCTTCTAACGACTGAATGGTGACGCCTTTGGCCAAGCACAGTTGAGCAAGCGGTTCCAGCAGTAAGCCGACAGCATCCAGCAACGCTTGCTGCTCGGCGTTGAGGACAGTTGCGGTGGCAGATGCAGGGCTCATGGGTGAATGATTGCCTTGGGCAGATGTGACGCAGTTTAAATGTGCTAATTGCACATTTCAAGACTATTTTTGTGATGATATGTAACGGATTGTCGAAGCGCGGGTCTGTTAGTGCGCGCAGCATGCACCACAATGTTGAGATGAGCACGACAACCCAACTCCAAGCTTTCTTCACGATTTTTATCAGCGTCTTCCTGGCCGAGCTGGGCGACAAAACGCAGCTGGCCACGATGCTGTTTGCTTCGCAAGACGGGATTCAAAGCAAATGGACGGTGTTCTTTGCTGCAAGCGCGGCCTTGGTGGTGTCTGCTGGCATTGGCGTGATGGCAGGAGCAGCGGTGGGCAAGTTCGTCTCGCCGCGCACACTACAAATCATTGCCGGCACGGGCTTTGTGTTGATCGGCTCTTGGACGCTGTGGCAAGCTTTCAAAGCTTGAATGTTGCAGCGACACGTCGCGGTAGACTCGTCTCATGACACTTGATATTTCTTGGCTGCTTTTGGGCTTACTTTTCCTATTGCTGGTCGTGTTATTTTTATGGCTTTTGATCGGTTTACCCAAGCGGATTCTGCGTGAGGTGCTATCAAAAGAAGAGTATTTGGCAGCGCAGCTGGTGCAGCTCAACGAACTCAAAGCGCATCTTGCGCAAGTCAATGAGCGCCTAGAACGCGAGCTGAGGCAGGAGCTCGCCGGCGGCGCGCAAGCAGCGCGGCTGGAGACGGGGCAAGCGCTCGCTGGAGTGCAAGGCAACATGCAGCAATCGCTTACCGGCTTTCAAGGCAACTTGACCACCCAGCTGACGAATATCTCAGAAGGTAATGCGCGGCGGCTGACTGAGGTGCGCGAGACGCTGGATGCGCAGCTTACCCGCGTGCGCGAGGCGTTAAATTTTCAATTGGAGCAGCTCGGCGCTAAAAACGAAGCCAAGCTCGACGAGATGCGCCGCACAGTGGATGAGAAGCTGCAAGAAACGCTGCAAACTCGTCTTGGCGAGAGCTTCAAGCAGGTGGCTGACAGGCTAGAGCAAGTCCACAAAGGCTTGGGCGAGATGCAGACGCTGGCGCAAGGCGTGGGCGATTTGAAGCATTTGCTGACCAACGTGAAAACGCGCGGTACGTTTGGCGAGGCGCAGCTGGGCTCGCTTTTGGAGCAGGTGTTTGTTGCCGAGCAATTTGCCGTGCAGGTGGCCACCGTGCCAGGCAGTAAAAATGTGGTGGATTACGCCATCAAACTGCCAGGCAGAGGAATAAGCAGAAATGGCGGCGATCTGCCAGAAAACGCGCAATGTTGGCTGCCGATTGACGCGAAATTTCCTACGGAAGATTACGAGCGCTTACTGGATGCGCAGGAGCGGGCTGATCCGTTGGCTGCGGAGATTGCAGCGAAGGGCTTGGAGGCTCGCATCCGTTTAGAAGCGAAAAGTATGGCCGAGAAATACGTCTCGCCACCACACACCACGGATTTTGCGATTTTGTTTTTGCCCTCCGAAGGCTTGTATGCCGAGGTGTTGCGCCGCCCCGGCTTGATGGATACGTTGCAGCGCGATCATCGCGTGACGCTCGCCGGCCCGACCACTTTGCTGGCGATGCTCAATTCATTGCAAATGGGCTTTCGCACGCTCGCCCTTGAGCAGCGCAGCTCAGAAGTGTGGCAAGTGCTCGGCGCGGTAAAAACGGAGTTCAACCGCTTTGGCGAATTCGTGAGTAAAGTGAAATCGCAAGCGGAGACGGTGGTGAAAACGCTGGAGCAGGCCGATACGCGCACGAGAGCCGTGAGCCGCAAGCTCAAAGACATTGAAGCACTGCCTGAAGCGCAGGCGCAGGCGTTGATCCCGCTGGATAAAGCGGATGACGAAGGCTAAAAATTTCAAACGCTGATGCAACTGTTTGATTCGCTCTCTCCCGCGCTCGCTCGCCTGATTATTGGCCATATCAGTTTGCATGCCGCGATGGCGGGTATGCGCATGGCAGCGCCTCTTTGGGCACTCGATCAAAAGCTCGGCGCGGCCACGGCGGGTGTATTGGTGGCGTTGTTTGCACTCACGCAAGTCTTCATCGCGCTGCCAGCGGGGCGCTATGCGGATCGGCATGGCCTGAAAAAGCCGGTGTATGGGGCGATAGCTGCTTCATGCGCGGGCGCATTGCTGGCCTGCGCGTATCCGCATGTGATCACGTTGGGGCTAGCGGCTTTGGTGGTGGGCGGCTCCACGGGCGTGGCCATCATCGCTTTGCAGCGGCATGTGGGGCGCGCTGCGCAAAATACGTTGGAGCTCAAGCAAGCGTTCAGCTGGCTGTCGATTGGCCCGGCAGCGGCGAATTTTGTGGGCCCCTTGCTCGCTGGCTTGCTGATTGATTTTGCGGGCTACCAAGCGGCTTTTGGCGCGATGGCACTGCTGCCCTTGGTTTGCTTTGCGATGATGCGGCGCGTGCAAGAGCCGGTGAGCCAAGCGCAGCGCGAAGCCGGTGGCGAGCAGGCCTTGCCTACCCAAGCTAGCGCTGCTTGGGATCTGGTCAAAGAGCCGATGTTTGCGCGTCTCTTGATCGTCAATTGGCTGCTATCCACCTGCTGGGATGTGCATGGCTTTGTGGTGCCCCTCATTGGCCACGAAAGGGATTACAGCGCCAGCGTGATCGGCATGATCTTGGGTGCGTTTGCCATCTCAGCGGCCGTAGTGCGCGTGCTGCTTCCCATCATCGCTCATAGCCTGCGCGAATGGGCTGTGATCACGCTGGCGATGGTGATGACTTGCCTGCTGCTGGCTGTCTATCCGCTGATGCCCACAGCGCTGTCGATGGGCGTGGTCTCGGTGTTTCTGGGCTTCGTGCTCGGCACGGTGCAGCCCATGATCATGAGCACTTTGCATCAAATCACGCCTGAGGAGCGTCATGGCGAGGCGATTGCGCTGCGCCTGATGGCGATCAACGCATCGAGTGTGGCGATGCCGCTGCTCTTCGGTCTACTAGGTACTGCGATTGGCAGCGCAGCGCTGTTTTGGATCGTGGCATTTTTGGTCGGCGCGGGAGCGCGGTTGGCTTACACGCTGAAGCATTGAGAGCTAGACTAATTTTTGAGCATTTTCGGCTTCTAAGCGCCGTAGATACTGCGTGAAGCGCTCCTAATTTGAGAGCAATCAAAACCTCACAACGGCAAACCATCAAACGCAACAGTGCGCTCGGGCAAGCCCCATTCGGGCGCGTAAGTGGGGCCTAAAAAATACAAGCCATCGGGTGAAAAAGTAGGCGCTGAAAACTCACGTTTTTTTGCGACCAATACTTCGCTGGCCCACTCAACGGGTTGATCGCCTCGGCCAATCGCGAGCAGGCATCCCATGATGTTGCGGATCATGTGATGCAAAAACGCATTCGCTTCAAAATCAAAACGAAAATAAGCGCCGCGCTGCGAGATATCTAGGCGCATCAATTTTTTAATCGGCGAGAGCGCTTGGCATTGCGATGCTCGAAACGATGAAAAATCGTGTTCGCCGAGGAGATGCTTTGCCGCTGCTTGCATCGCAGGCAGAGATAAAGGCAAATGCTGCCAGCCCACGCGGCCTTGCTCGATGCTTGGGCGCATGGCAGATTGCAGCACGATGTAGCAATAGCGGCGCGAGAGCGCTTGGGCCCGGCAATGAAACTCTTGAGGTACAACGTGCGCCCATTGCACAGCAATGTCAGCCGGCAAAAACCGATTGACGCCGCGCATCCATGAGAAGGGCTCGCGATCAAAGGGCGTGTCGAAATGAACGACTTGCATCAGCGCATGCACACCAGAATCGGTGCGGCCTGTGCAGTTGGTGATAACGCGCTCACCAAGGGCTAAGCCGCTGAACTGGCGCAGAGCTTCTTCTAGCTTGTCTTGAACCGTGTTGCCGCCAGCTTGGCTTTGCCAGCCTAAATAATGCGTACCAGCGTAGCTCAGGCCCAAGACCACGCGTGTCATGGCAGTGGCATCTTGGTGCAAGAGTTACCGCTGGCCTTGGGGCTTCAGCCCAAATCAGCCAGCATCTTCAATGCGCGAATTTTGAGCGCACCAGAGGCTTCATCAGCGACTTCTTGCACCAAAGAACGCGCGCCATCGGCATCGCCGATATCGCGGAATTCCAAGGCCAGAGCAAGCTTGGTCTCTAGTGGATCACCGCTGACGCTTGCATCAATCGCGTCTGCTGGGGCTATGGCGCGAGGCAAGTCGAGATTGAGGTTGCCGAGATTAAATTCAAGTGCGCCTGTGCCACTTGGCTCTGTCTTGAGGGACATCGGTGCCGTGGGAGCTATGGCTGCCGTTGGCGCGGAAGAGAAGTTCAAGCCGTTGGAAAATGATGCGAAATCGGGCGCAGAGAGCTTGATGCTGTCCAATGCAGCAGGCTCACTCATGTCGAAATCCACCATCGGATCAGGCACCGCTCTCGCTGAGATGCCCGCCGTGGTCTCTTCCATAGAAGGTGTGTTGATCATGCCGCCAATGCTGGGTGCGTCTACTAAATTACCATTGCCTGCGCTGAAATCGAGATCAAGATCGAAATCAAAATCATCGCCTTGCTCAGCCCGTGCCACTTGCGGCACGGTTTTGCCTGCATTGAATGCTGTGGCGGCTGTCGCTGCGGTGGCCGCTATTGCCGCGCCGCCAAGCATCACGCTGCCTGCCAAGCCTGAGCTGGGCAAGGCATTACCTTGTTTGTAGAGCGGATTGGCCGCATCCATTTCACGCCCCAGTGCGCTTGCAGCCTCCCACTCAGGACCTTCACCTTTGGTGAGCGCGAAAGCTTCTTTCGCGACTGCTTCGAATGCTTTGCCATCGCGGCGCTTGGCGTAGATTTCCAAGAGCTTGCCATGCACTGCGACGCGTGAAGGAGACATGCGCAGGGCTTCCTTGAGAATTTCCTCAGCCTGCAAATCGCGACCGTATGCCAAATAAACATCGGCTTCTGCCACCGGATCCACATCACCCGCAGCATCAAGCTGGCTGGGCGAATAGACCATCGAAGAGCCGGCGCCGCTGCCATTGCCGGAGTCGGCGGTGTCAACGCGTTGACCACCTGATGCACCAAAGAAAGAGTCGGGTTGCAGGCGGCTTTCTAAGAATGAACTGTCAACCTGCGCCGCTTTTTTACGCTGGCGACTGCGCCAAAACGCCAAGCCACCGAGGCCAGCGAGCAAAACGCCAGCACCGGGCAATACAGCTGGGCTGTCCATCAAGCTTTCCATGAAGCTGGGCTCGGGAGGAGGAGGCACAGCGGCAGCTTTTGGCTTGGCCGCTGCAACCACAGGCGCAGATGCTGACGCGGCAGGAGCGGCCGCAGTCGGCGTGCTGCTTGCGGCGGTGTTGGTTGTTGAGGCGATCGTCGGTGCTGTTGTGCTGGTGACTACGGGCGCTGTGGCTGCAGCAGTGGGTGTGATGTTTGCTGTGACGCTGGGTGTGACAGCAGGTGCAGAAGCGCTTGGCGCTGCGATGGCGACCGTTGACGTTGCTGGCTTGGCGAGGGTAGCTGTTGAAGCTGTAGGCGCGAGTGGCGTTGCTGGTGCGGCACCAGCAATTTTGACGCCTGGGGCGCTGGAGGCAGCAGCGGCTGGCGCTGCGCCTGGCTTGGCCACAGTGCTTGTGCCCAGCTTGCTTAGATCCGCCATGTTTTTGGAGAGCTCGGCCACGCGCGCAGCATCTTCTTTCGCTTGGCTTGCCTTGGCGATCGCTTCTTCTTTCGCTTTGGCAGCAATGGAGCCCTTGCTCAAAGTGAGTTTGTCTGGCGCTGTTGCGCCAGCTTTGGGCTCGCTCACATTGGCTTGAACTTTGCCGCCAGCAGCGCGGCTAGGAGCTGCTGCTGTCAGAGGCGCACCCGAGGCCAAGCGACGGCGAAACTCATTGAAATCTTTGGCTTGCGCAACGATGGTTTGCTTGGCATCGCTTTGACCCGTGCCGGGCGCAGCGGCGCTGGCGGCTTGCATATCGATAACAGCGCCCGATTTGAGGCGGTTTACGTTGCCACCAACGAAGGCGTCTGGGCTGTTGTTGAGCATCGCCACCAACATTTGATCGAGCGACACGCCAGCGTTTTTGTAGCGCGCTGCCAGTGCTGCTGCTGTGTCGCCCGATTTAACGGTGACGCTGTCTTTGGACGTGTTCTTAGTGGCCTTTTCTGCACGTTTGGCAGCCATGAGCTTCGGCGCAGCTTCTGCCTTTGGAGCGGGTGCGGCGCGAGCTGGGCGAGGCGCTGGCTCAGATGCTGGCATCGGGGCGGGGGTGACACGTTGTGATGCAGCTGGAGCTGCTGGCGCGCTGGATGCGGCTGGCACGGTGGCGCTTGGCGCTGCGGCCCGCATGTTAGAGGGGTCAAACAGCATCGTGTAATCGCGCACGATGCGCCCGGATGCCCAGCTGGCTTCCAAAATCAAATCAACAAAGGGCTCGTTGATGGTTCGATCGCTGGATAAACGCAAAAACGCGCTGCCATTCGCGCGGCGTTGCAGGCTAATTTGAGCTCCGCTCAGAGCAGGGTTGTATTCAAGGCCAGCAGCTCGGAACGCATCTGGATTGGCAACGGAAGTTCGCAGGCTTGCTGCTTCTTCAGCCGTGATTTCAGGCACATCGATTTCAGCGCGCAAAGGCTCGCCCAAGGCAGACAGCACATTGACTCGGCCCAAAGCCAGCGCAGCTGCGTCTTGGCATGCAAATCCCAAAGCAAGAGCCAACACAGCCGCTGCAATTGGCGTGTGCCATGCAGTTTTAGATGTGTGACGCGCTTCGGGCGGTGTGAGGCAATGCTCCGCGCGACCGAAGTTGGGTTGAAATGATGTAACCGGGTTTGTTGTCGGATTTCGCACGTTTAGCCTCTGCTCTTTTTCATAAAAAGAACCATAACATCAACTAGTTAGCTTGACAAGCTGAGAATTGGTCTAAGGTTTATAAGCCCCTGTTTTTCGATCTATTTCAAGGCCTATTTTGTTGTCTTGTGACAACGCAAACGTCTGCTTGCTAGTTTCGCGGCGTTTGCTTTGGAAAAACTGGCAAGCAGGGAATATGGTGCAATTTGTAACAAATCGCGCCGTTTCATCGCTTAACTGAGTAGCTCGGCATCACTGCGCCAAACTAGTCAAATGCTATGAATAAAATAGCGCTTCACGCAGATTCTACGGCGCAAACAGCCTAAAACGCTTGAAATTCAAGCTTCTAGCAAGATCCGCAGCATGCGGCGCAGCGGCTCGGCAGCGCCCCACAGGAGCTGATCGCCGATGGTGAAAGCGCCTAAATACTCCGGCCCCATCGCCATTTTGCGGATGCGGCCCACGGGGATCGTCATCGTGCCTGTGACGGCCACCGGCGTGAGGCCGGCCAGAGTGGCTTCGCGCGTGTTAGGGATCACTTTCACCCATGCGTTGTCTTGCGCAATCATGGCTTCAATGTCGGCCAGGGGCACGTCTTTTTTCAGCTTGAAGGTGAGCGCTTGGCTGTGGCAGCGCATCGCGCCCACGCGGACGCAAAAGCCGTCTACTGGGACGGCAGGCAGGCTGAATCCCGCTCCAAGACCCATGATCTTATTCGTCTCGGCCATGCCTTTCCACTCTTCTTTGGAAACGCCGTTGCCCATATCCTTGTCAATCCAAGGAATGATGCTGCCGCCCAGCGGCACACCAAAATTGGCCACTTCATCGCCGGCCATGGCGCGCTGGCGTGCGGCAACTTTGCGATCAATCTCCAAAATCGCGCTTTTTGGATCATCTAGTAGGCTTTTGACTTCGGCATTCAGCGTGCCATATTGCGTGAGCAGCTCGCGCATATGTTGCGCGCCGCCGCCTGAGGCTGCTTGGTAGGTTTGCGTGCTCATCCATTCCACGAGGCCGGCTTTGTATAAAGCGCCCACGCCCATCAGCATGCAACTCACGGTGCAGTTGCCGCCGATCCAGTTTTTGCCGCCTTGGGTGAGGCTGTTTTTGATCACGGGCATGTTGACCGGATCGAGAATGATCACAGCGTCTGAATTCATCCGCAACGTAGAGGCGGCATCAATCCAGTGGCCTTGCCAACCGGCAGCGCGCAGCTTCGGGTACACATCGCTGGTGTAATCGCCGCCTTGAGCGGTGATGATGATCTCGCACTTCTTCAATGCGACGATGTCGAGAGCGTCACGCAAGGTCTTTTCGTTTTTTGCTTGAGCAGGGGCTGCGCCACCAGCATTCGAGGTGGAAAAGAAAATCGGCTCAATGTGGTCGAAATCCTTCTCGGCGATCATGCGATCAATCAGCACAGAGCCGACCATGCCGCGCCAGCCTACGAGGCCTACTATGTTTCCTACTTTCATTTGCGTTGCCCTTTCAAAGTTTACGAATGCTTAAAAAAGCTACTTTGCCCGGATCGTCTGTGTCCGGGAAGGGCGCAAGACGAACCGGGCTAAGTTAGCCTTTAATTGTCTTGGTGGTTTTGGAGATGACCGCGCAGGCCAACATGCCAGCGTTGCTGGATGTTTTGATAATGGCAAGTTGTGCATTCATAGCTAGATTATAGCTGGGCTGGAAATCAATTCCACGCCTTCAAATACTCGTCCCAATGCATTTCATGCGGCGCGAGCTCATTCAGAGTGTTTTTCACAAAGGCGATTTCTTCGTCGTATTTAGCTGGTGGCACGGAGGACATTCGCCGCTATTGCGAAACCGACGTGATGAACACTTACCTCGTCTATTGCCGCTTCCAAAAAATGCGCGGCGGCTTCTCAGAGAAAGAGTACGACGAAGAAATCGCGTTTGTGAAAAACGCTTTGAATGAGCTTGCTCCGCATGAAGCGCATTGGGATGAATATCTCAAGGCTTGGAACTAGTCAGCCCTTGGGTTGCTTTAAATAAGGACCCAAAAACTTGTCGCCGTTGAAGTGAATCATGTGTTCTGGAGCATCTGCGATCCATACCTCGGTTTCCCAAGCAATGTCTTTGGCAAACTTGCGATAGGTTTGACGGTCTGGAAACGCGGTGATCAGAATCACGTCAGCTTTACAACC
>JAYSRZ010000045.1:0-20016 GCA_043720775.1 Variovorax sp.
AACACTTGTGCATTGCCGCCAGCTTCAATGATGCCTTCAATGGCCGCATCAGCGAGCTTTTGCAAGCCACTGTTGCAAGGCGTGATCGTGCTGTGGCCATTGGCCACGCCGACCATCGGCTTGCCAAAATCACTTTCTTTGTAACCCATGCCGTAATACATGGAGCGATTCGGAGCGCGGCTCTTGCCTTCGGTGATGTTGGCTGAGCGCAGGGGGAGAATGGGGATGGTTTTTGATGTCATGATTTAGATTTTAAGGCTGTAAATGGCGGGATGAATCAAGGTTTCATGCAAGGCGCATAAACATCAAGCTTCGGCGCATGCAACGCAGTTTTCACATCCAGCAAGCCGAGCACCGAATGAAAGAGGTTGTCATGCGTGATGCGCTGGCTGGCGTTTTTTTGGAGGCAGGCGATGTCGAGGTTTTTGCCGGTGACGAATTCTGGAGAGAACCAATTGAGCCAGGGGATTTGCTTTTGCTCATTTGGAGCGATGGCATACGGCAGGCCATGCAAATAGATGCCTTTCTCGCCCAAGGATTCGCCGTGGTCTGATACATAAATCATAGCGCTCGGCGCAGCATCCGCCTTGGTTTTGAGCCAATCGATGCTAGAGAAAAGGAGGTGATCGGTGTAGGCCAAGGTATTGTCGTAGCTGTTGGTGATTTGCTCTCGCGTGCAGTCGGAGAGATTGTTCGTTAAGCATTCGGGCTGAAATTTTTTGAACGCTTGCGGCACGCGCTTGTAATACGCCGGGCCGTGGCTGCCCATTTGATGGAGGATGACGACGACGCCTTTGGCTCGCTTTTCCGCTGGCAAGGCAGCGATGCGTGCATCCAAATCATGCAGCATCACGAGATCATGGCATTCGCCGCTGCTGCAATGCTCGGGCACTTTTGCTTGCGCAGTGTTCACGTTTTCCACGCGATCACAGACGCCTTTGCAGCCCGATTGGTTGTCGATCCAGAGCACAGCAAGGCCTGCGCGCTGCAACACATCGAGCAGGCTCTCGTAGCGGGCTTTGCTGTCTTCATAGGCTTCTTTGCCCAAGTGGCTGAACATGCAGGGTAGGCTGGCAGCGGTGTTGGTGCCGCAGCTCCATGCGTCTTTCCAATAGACGAAGTTATCTGTTTGCGCGATCTTGGCGAGTTGTGGTGTGGTTTGCCGCGCGTAGCCGTTGAAGGAGAAATTGGCGGAGCGAGCTGTTTCGCCGACGACGATCATAAGCAATGGCGGCTTTGCCTGAGCGCGTTCGCCTAGCTTTGCATCCAGCCCAATCGCTTGCAAAGGCTGCGGGCCATGGCGCAGCGGTTGGGTGGCAATTTGACCGATGGCGTAGAGTGAATTGAGTGGGTTGAGCAAATAGCGCACATGTTTGTGATTGCGCATGAGCGAGGAGAATCCTTGGAAAGAAAGGGCGATAGCGCCCACAGATACTGCGACACCAGCTATCAAAATAAGAGCGGTGCGCAAGAGCTGTTTGCGCCACCTTGTGTGTTGCACAGGGGCGAACCAGAGCCATATCATCGGCAGGCCGGCGACGAGAAAGAGCGTGATGAAAAGCCGAAAATTGAGCAGATCTCGCGTCTCGCGCGGATCGGTTTGAAACACATTGATCATCATCGTGTTGTCAATCACCACGCCATAGCTCATCATGAAATGCATGCCGAGTGCGGCAGCGATCAAGAGGAATATGAGCACAGGCTTGATGCTGCGCCGCCAAGCCAAGAGCGCGGCCAGCGCCACTAGTGAGCCCCAGATCATGAGCCCCATACAAATGGCGACCCAAATATCTTTCCCAGATTGCAAACGTCCTAATTTGTGGAGCTCTTGCCAAACTGCACCATTTCCTACCGCAGCAATCCACAAGCAAACGATGATCAGCAGCGTGGCGGGATTGAATCCTTTGTTAGCTAGCGAAGAGCCTGTGCTGCTCTCAAATTGGCTGCGGCGAAATGGCATCAACAATTACTCCAAAGCTTGCAATTCTTTAATAGTATTGACGTTGGCAAAAGCATTCGGATCATCCTGCGGCGCATCAAACGCCACACGCGCTACTGTGTGCTGCGCCGTCCAAGCATCAATCTTGCGGCCACCGCCTTGCATGAAGGCCACGAGGCTTTCCATTAAATCCGATCGAAGCAAACAAAACACTGGCTGAGGCCGCACGCGCGTTTGCCCATCTTCAGCCGTCGCAGGCGCACTCGCCACAGCGATGTCTGCATTTTCAGCTTCAAGCGCCTGCATCAATCGCTGCGCCAAATCGAGCGGAAAAAGCGGCGTGTCGCAAGGCACGGTGAGCAAATACGGCGTGTCGCATTGCTCCAAGCCGGTGAGAAAGCCAGACAGCGGGCCCGCAAACTCATCAGGTGATGCATCCGGCCACACCTCCACCCCCATCGATTCATAAGCCGACAGATTCCGATTCGCATTCACCATGCTCGCCGCAACCAAGCCACCTTCCTGCATCTGCAAGCGCATCAGCGCATGCATCACCAGCGGCATCCCACGAAAATTCTGCAAGCCCTTATCCACCCCGCCCATGCGAGAGCCCCGGCCTCCGGCTAAAACAACGGCTGTGATTTGACTCATGAAGACACTTTCTTTGTTGGCAATACCCAGCCTAGCGAAAACACATAGCGCGAGCCTAACTTGACTTCGCTCACAGAATGCTCGCAAGCATCTGGGCGAAACAGTTTGATTCGATCCGTCGCAAAAATTGGCGCGGCACAAATGAATGCACCGCCTTGCTTCGCCTGCCAAATGACGATGTTGAGTCGGTAATGACGTTTGTCGCTCACGGGATCGGTGTGCGCTGGAATGGCGCTGCCTTGTGGGTAGCGTAGCAAATAGCAATCAAAAGGCAGTGGCCAGCGAGCGGTGGCGAGCAGCATCTTGTCGTAACCTGTACCTTGGCGGCCACGCTGCCATGTGAGCCAACTCATGATTAGCCTCCGATATAGCTCATCTCCACCTTGCGCGCGCCGGTGGAGTTGTCATGAGGCATTTCGCTGCGCAGTTGTGAATAGCGGTCATCACGGCGCTGCCAGATGTGGCCGATGGCCGAGAGGATATCTTCATCGCTCGCGCCGCCTCGAATCAAGCTGCGCAAATCATGGCCTTGGCTTGCGAAGAGGCAGAGATAGAGTTTGCCATCGGTGGACAGGCGCGCGCGATTGCAATCGCCGCAGAAGGCTTGGGTGACGGAGCTGATGAGACCGATTTCGCCTTGGGATTTGGTGTGCTTTCCGCTTGAATCTGCATAGCCCCAGCGCTCGGCTGTCTCACCTAGAGCACTCGCTTCAAGCTGCACGAGTGGCATCTCAGCATGAATGCGCTGCATCACCTCAAGCGAGGGCATGACTTCATTCATGCGCCAACCATTCGTCGCGCCCACGTCCATGTATTCGATGAAGCGCAGCGTGACGCCTGAGCCTTTGAAATGCTTGGCCATCGGTAGAATTTCTTGATCGTTCGTGCCGCGCTTAACGACCATGTTGACCTTGATGCTCTGGAATCCTACCGCTTGCGCAGCCTCAATGCCAGCGAGCACATCGGCTACTGGGAAATCGACATCGTTCATCGCACGGAATATTTTGTCGTCAAGTCCGTCCAAGCTGACGGTGAGGCGTTTCAAGCCCGCATCTTTGAGCGCTTGCGCTTTCTTCTTCAACAGGCTGGCGTTGGTGGTGAGCGTGATGTCTAGAGGCTCACCATCAGGCGTGTCAATCGCCGCCAGCATGTTGATCAGCACTTCGATGTTTTTGCGCAGCAGCGGCTCGCCACCGGTCAGGCGCAGCTTGCGAACGCCGTGTGCGACGAAGAGGCGAGCCGTGCGCGTGATTTCTTCGAAGGAGAGCAGGGAGGTTTGTGGCAAATAAGCGTAATCTTTGCCAAACGTCTCTTTAGGCATGCAATAGGCGCAGCGGAAATTGCAGCGATCAGTGACGCTGATGCGCAGATCGCGCAGCGGGCGACCTATCGTGTCGGCAAGTAAGCCGGTGGCTGCGATTTTTTGCGTGGGGATGCTGGCTTGCAAAGCGGCAAGGCGTTGATCGAAAATGGGGATGACGCGTTCGGACATGGCTTGATTATCAGGCCGGAAAGATGGGGCGAAGCTTAGGGTTTGAGCGCAGATTGCACGGCAGATATCAAAGCAGGCGATAAGGGCTCGGTGGCTGAATCAAAGCTCTGCACTTGGCCTTTGGCCGTCACCAGATATTTGTGAAAATTCCAGCCAGGCGCTTTGCCAGAAGCGGCGATGAGCTTGGCATAGAGCTGATCTTTGCCAATCGGAGTTTGCAGCTTCTCAGCCATCGTAAAACTCACGCCATAGTTGATCTGGCAAAACTTGGCAATCTCTTGATTTGAGCCTTTTTCTTGGCTGCCAAAGTCATTCGCCGGGATGCCCACAAGAAGCAAACCTTGGGATTTGAAGCGCTGATGGAGTTTCTCTAAGCCTTCGTATTGCGGCGTGAAACCGCATTGGCTGGCGGTGTTGACGATGAGCACGGCTTTGGCGGCTTTCGCATCGAGTTTGCACAAATCAAAGGCTTTTCCGCCAATAAGTGGCTGCACCGGATAGCTGGCGAGGCCGGCGCAAAGATTGTTGGCATGGGCTGCGTTGCACAGCAGCAGTGTGGCAATGGGGATGAGTTTTTTGAACATTTGCATACTATGTCACGATTGCGGAATCTGTGAAGCGTCTTGGGTTATCTTGAGCATCATTCGTTTGAATCCAATGGCCTGCGACCTGCGTATATCAAAGGCAGTTCATCGCAATTGCATGCCATTGCATCAAACAAACCGCAATCCAAGGAAAAAAATCATGTCTCAAACCGCTTTGAAATCCCTCTCTGCAACCCGCCGCAGTGCCCTAGCTCTCGCCGCAGTTGCCGTTGCAACACTTGCTGGCTGCGCGAGCATGCCCTCCGAATCAGTGGGCGCTGCCCGCGCGGAGAAAGCAGTGGCGATCACGGCGGGCCATCAGCTGATCAAATTCAACGCCGGCCAGCCGCAAAAGATTCTCTCCAGCGTGGCCATCAAGGGCTTGGCGGGAGGCGAGGTGATTTTGGGCATCGATTACCGCGTCTCCAAAGACACGCTCTACGCTTTGGGCAGCAGCGGCCGGCTTTACACGCTCAATGAAGACACGGCTCAGCTCACGCCCGTGGGCACGGCCAACTTCGCCGTCAAGCTCGAAGGCACGATGTTTGGGTTTGATTTCAATCCTGTTGTAGATCGCATCCGCGTGATCAGCAATACCGGCCAGAATCTGCGTTTGCATCCCGACACCGGCGCAGTGGTGGATAGCAATCCGAATGTGGATGGCGTGCAGATCGATGGCGTGTTGACGTATGCCGCAGGTGACGCCAACTTCGGCAAGAAGCCCGGCATCGTCGGCGCGGCTTATTCGTATAACAAAGCCGACACGAAGATCACAACCAACTACGCGCTCGATGCCGCCACTGGCGCGCTCGTCACGCAAGGCTCACGCGAAGGCACGACGCCAGCGGTATCGCCCAACACGGGCCAACTGTTCACCGTGGGTAAGCTGGGCGTTAATTTTGAAGATTCAGCGTTTGACATTCAAGCGCTGAGCGATGTGGCTTTTGCGGCTTTAAACGGAAAAGAGCTCAAAGGCACACGTCTCTATACGCTCGATTTGAAGACCGGCGCAGCGAAGTTCATCGGGACGATTGGCACAAACGAAGGCATTCGAGCAATTGCGATGGAGCCTTGATTTAAATCTCTTTGCTATAAAAAGAAGAGCAGTCTGCGCAGGTTCTATGACGGCTGAGTGCTCTTTTTGCTTTAGATTTGTACTTCTTTGCGCTTTGAGGTAATCGGCACGCCGACTGTGCTTGGGCTATCCCCCTCCGCAAATGTCCTCCGCCGGCTTTGCCGTCTCCCCCTTTACTTTGCCGAGGGAGATAGCCCAACCACAGTCGGCAGGCAAGGTCTTTGGTCAACCCCAACCAAGCTACGATAAATCTCCTGAGTCACAAGCAGGCCACGAGTTTGAGGCGCTGTGATTTGGGTATCTCCCGCAGCGACATAAAGGAGGAGCCGAAGGCGGGGGACAGTCGCGAAGGGGGATGCCCAAAG
Organism: Variovorax sp.; assembly: GCA_043720775.1. Classification (GTDB taxonomy): domain Bacteria; phylum Pseudomonadota; class Gammaproteobacteria; order Burkholderiales; family Burkholderiaceae_C; genus JANMDU01. The sequence goes on from JAYSRZ010000045.1 coordinate 6,107, forward strand.
CGCAGTGACTCAAACTTGCACGAGCGCCAAAATCGGCAATCAAGCAGACTTTGAAGAGACAGGCTTCAATGCCTTACCCGAGCCTTGGTGATCCAAAGCAGCCTTGATGTAGGCGTTAAATAACGGATGCCCATCCCAGGGCGTAGATTTGAATTCAGGGTGGAATTGCACGCCGATATACCAAGGATGTACGTTCGCTGGAAGCTCCACGATCTCAGTCAATTGCTCGCGCTGAGTCAAGGCAGAAATCACCAAGCCCGCTTTGCGCAGCGTGTCGAGGTAATTCACATTCGCCTCATAGCGATGACGATGGCGCTCTGTGACGACATCTCCGTAAATGCTGTGAGCCAATGAGCCCTTGGAGACATCTGAGCTTTGCGCGCCCAGCCGCATCGTGCCGCCGAGGTCGGATTTTTCTGTGCGCGTTTGAATGCTGCCGTCTTTGTCTTTCCATTCGGTGATGAGGGCGATGACGGGATGTGGGCAGTTTGCATCAAATTCTGTGCTGTTGGCATCTTTCAAGCCGGCCATGTGGCGGGCATATTCGATGGTTGCAACTTGCATACCCAAGCAAATTCCTAAATAGGGAATTTTGTTTTCACGCGCAAATTTTGCAGCGGCAATTTTGCCTTCCACACCGCGCGCGCCAAAACCGCCAGGCACGAGTACGCCATCAAATTTTGCGAGCTGCGCCACGTTCTCAGGGGTGATCGTCTCTGAATCAATGTATTCAATGTTCACGCGAGCTGAGTTTTTCAAGCCTGCGTGTTTGAGGGCTTCGTTGAGTGACTTATAGCTGTCGGATAAATCCACATATTTGCCCACCATCGCAATGCTCACATCTGATGCCGGATGCTCCACCGCATGCACCAACGCATCCCAGCGGGCGAGCTTTGCAGGCGGCGTGTTCAGGCGCAGCTTGTCGCAGATCAGGCCATCTAAGCCTTGCTCGTGCAGCATACGCGGGACTTTGTAGATCGTGTCCACATCCCACATGCTGATCACGCCCCAAGGCTGCACATTGGTAAACAGCGAGATTTTCTCCATCTCGTCTTCAGGAATTTTGCGGTCTGCGCGGCAGAGCAGGGCATCGGGCTGGATGCCGATCTCGCGCAGCTTTTGCACGGTGTGTTGCGTCGGCTTGGTTTTCAATTCACCGGCGGCTTTGATGAAGGGTACGTAGGTTAAATGCACAAAAGCCGTGTTGCCCACGCCTGCGCGAAGCGAGAGTTGGCGCACGGCTTCTAAAAATGGCAGTGATTCAATATCGCCCACCGTGCCGCCGATCTCCACGATGGCCACATCGACTGCATCTGGCGTGCCAATGCCCGCGCCGCGCTTGATGAATTCTTGGATTTCATTGGTCACATGCGGTATGACTTGCACCGTCTTGCCCAAATAGTCGCCGCGCCTCTCTTTCTCCAACACGGATTGATAGATTTTTCCTGTGGTGAAGTTATTTTGCTTCTTCATCCGCGTATCGATGAAGCGCTCGTAGTGGCCCAGATCGAGATCGGTCTCTGCGCCATCTTCGGTGACGTAAACCTCGCCATGCTGAAAAGGGCTCATCGTGCCGGGATCGACGTTGATATACGGATCGAGCTTGATGAGGGTGACACGGAGGCCACGCGATTCGAGGATGGCGGCCAGTGATGCGGAAGCGATGCCTTTGCCTAGGGAAGACACCACACCGCCGGTGACGAAGACGAATTTGGTCATGAGTCGCTCAGTGGAAATTCTAATTTTACCCGAGCCCTGCGAGCGCCTTGGACGCTCTGCACCCGCCAGTCACTTTACCTTTCTCGCAGCGATCTGCTTAAAAAAATCACCGGTAGCAAGCCCACGAGCACTAGCGCCAGCGAAGGCAAAGCTGCCTCGGCCAAGCGCTCGTCTTTGGCCAGCTGATAGGCCATCACGGCCAGCGTGTCGTGGTTAAACGGGCGCAGCACGAGCGTAGCGGGCAACTCTTTCATCACATCAACAAACACCAAAAGCGCAGCGACCGCCGCGCTACGCGAGAGCAGCGGCGCATGCACGCGCGTGAGTAGATTGAGGCTGGAGCTGCCCAACATGCGAGCGCTATCGTCAAGGCTGAGCGGAATGCGCGAATAGCCGCTTTGGATGCTTTGCAGTGCCACGGCTGTGAACCGCACGAGATAGGCCCAGATCACGCCGAGGATGGTGGTGGTGACCAACGCGCCGACGCTCCACTCGGGCCGCCAAGCTTGCAGCAAGCCCACTGGAATCAATAGGCCGACCACGATCACTGCGCCTGGCACGGCATAGCCCATCGCCGTCGTTTGCGTGATGGCTTGCATGAAGCGGCTGGGGCGGCGACGCAGCATGAAGGCGAGCAGCAAAGCGAGCGTGGTGGCGAGCGCGGCAGCTATTGTTGCGAGCTTGAAGCTACTCCATGCCCAGCCACCAAACGCCGCCCAGCGAATCGGCTCTTCGCTGCCCGCGCCGCTGAGCAAAGGCCGCAGCATCATCAAGACGGGCAAGGCGAAGCCGAGAAAAATTGGCAAGGCGCAAAGCAGTTGGGCTTGAAATTGTTTGCGTCCATTCAATTGCACGGGCTTGGCCTCGGCGCTGCCAGCGCGCACGCCTTTGCTGCTTGAGAAGCGCATTTTCTTTTGCGCATGCCGCTCTATTTTGAGCAACACCGCTACCACGATGAGCAGCATCGCGGCCAGCTGCGCAGCGGCGATGCGGTTGTCCATCGCCAGCCACGCTTTGTAAATACCAGCGGTAAACGTCTGAATACCGAAATAGCTCGATACCCCATAATCGGCCAAAGTTTCCATCAGCGCCAGCGCCACGCCTGCGGCTACGGCGGGGCGAGCCAGCGGCAGGGCTACTTTTTGGATGCGCATTCTGAGCGGTGCGCCGAGCAATCGAGCTGCTTCCATGAGATGCACAGCGCGTTCGGTCAAGGCAGCTCTAGCGAGCAAATACACGTAGGGATAGAGCGTGAAGATGAAAAGCAGCGCTGCGCCCCAAGTGCTGCGAATCTCGGGCAGCACGCGGCCTGCAAGGCCAAACGTCTCGCGAATCCAACTCTGCGCAGGCCCCGCAAACTGCAAAAAATCCGTGTAAGCGTAGGCCGACACATAGGCCGGCATCGCCAGCGGCAGCAGCAGCGCCCATTCAAAAAAGCGCCGGCCCCTAAAATCAAACAGCGTTACGGCGCAAGCTGTTGCAGTGCCCATTAAGCCCACTCCCGCCGCCACTGCTGCGCAGAGCGCTATCGAAGTAATAGCGTATTGCGGCAACACGGTGCTGGCCATCTGCGCCAAGATATCGCTGCTCGCAGCATTCCATTGCAGCAATGCTGCGAACACGGCCAACACGGGCAGGGCAACGAGGAGCGCAATCAGCGCGAGAGGAAATTGAAGAAGGCGCTGCACAAAAGACTTTGAAAATGAACTTTAAACCGAAATGAGAATTGTACGCATTTACAATTCCCTCATGTATTTACAACTGAGCAATTTAAGCGTTCGATACCAAAGCTTGTCCACAGACGCTGTGCATGACGTGACGTTTGGCTTGGAGGCCGGCCAGATCGGTGTGTTGATCGGGCCGTCTGGCTGCGGCAAGACGACGCTGCTGCGAGCGGTGGCGGGCTTAGAGCCTGTGTGCGGCGGCAGCGTGCATTTAGCTGGGGAAGAAGTCAGCCGAGAAGGTTTTAGCAAACCACCCGAGCAACGGCGCATCGGCATGGTGTTTCAAGACTACGCTTTGTTCCCGCATATGGATATCGGCCGCAATGTGGCTTTCGGCATCATGCATTTGAAGGATGCCGAGCGGCGCGAAAGAGTGCGCGAAGTGCTCGCTCTCGTGGGCTTAGAAGGCGAGCGCAGGCGCATGCCGCATGAACTCTCTGGTGGGCAGCAGCAGAGGGTTGCATTGGCAAGGGCGCTTGCGCCGAAGCCTCAGCTATTGCTGCTCGATGAGCCGTTTTCTAATCTCGATGTCGATCTGCGCGAGCGCCTTGCTATGGAAGTGCGCGGCATTCTCAAGGCTGCGGGAGCCACAGCGCTGATGGTCACACATGATCAGCTCGAAGCATTCGCCACAGGCGATGTCATCGGCGTGATGCATGAAGGCAAGCTCCACCAATGGGCCGATGCCTACACGCTTTATCACCGCCCCGCCACGCGCTTCGTAGCCGATTTCATTGGCCACGGTGTATTTGCCAAAGCGCAAGTGGAGCTGCATGAAGAGCACGGCGGCCTGCATAAACACGTCGTCACGCCGCTGGGAGAGCTGCACGACATCAGCCCGGCTGTGCTCGAAGGTTTGGCCGTGGGCGAGGTAGATGTTTTGCTCCGAGCCGACGACATCATTCACGATGATGCCTCCCCCGTCCAAGCCAAAATCATCCGCAAGGCCTTTCGTGGCAATGAATTCCTCTACACGCTACAGCTCAAAACCGGAGAGCAAGTGATGGCTCATGTCCCCAGCCACCACGACCACAAACTCGGCGAATGGATCGGCATCCGCGCAGAAGTCGATCACGTCGTCACCTTTGCTTCTTCGTGAGAGTTTTTAAAGTGTTCTAGGCAGTTGGCCGGCATAGATATTGCGCAAGGCGCTATTGATTTCGTAGTGATTAAATATTGTTTGCTCGCTGCCAGCAGCACGCCACCTTATGCACCTGCGGCCTAGCGCGACGTTATTGCCTCGGCAATATTTTTGAAAACACACGCGATTGAGGCCATCGCAATCAAACCCTCGCCCCACGCGCCTTCCAAAAACATTCCCGATCCAACAACATCACGCTCTCCGCTGGGTGGATCGTTGCATTGCCAAGACAGCTATTTGGTTAAAAAATTGCGGTGTACATTGGCCTGCATGCTATCCTAACTATCAGTCCTTCAAACTGTTTTTAGTTCGTAAAAATTCTTTGACTGTAACCTCATACCATGCGCTACATCTCTCTCATTTTCCTACTCTGGACTTCAATTGGTCTTGCTCAATCGGCCAAGACTGTGTATCTATCCAACGAGAGATTCGCCGTTCAAATTGGAGACATCGAGCCAATCCAATGGAAGGACTACGAGCCGATTCAGCGTAACGTTTACAAATGTATGGATGACAAGAAGCTTGACACTCCGGTTTGCAAGCGAGTCCAGGAAAGGATGAGCTACGCGCTCTATGACGCGTTGAGTCAGGCCCATGTGCTAAACACACTAGCGAAGTCTGGTGAGCCACGCTTCTGCGACAAGCATGGTGAGAAAGTCATTCTCGATAAAAAATTTGGATCAGTAGTTGCGTATGCAATGTTAATCGTTGACGAGCGCCTGAAATACGGTTCGAGCCTTTACGGCGATGCCTTATCTGCGACATACCTAGGCAAGATTGTTCATGACTCACTTATCGAGTCTCTGCCTTGCAAACCGTAGCAGTGCCTAAATCCTTGGTCAACCGCAGTATCGACGGCGGGTCACCAATCGGTGGTAGCTCAAACGTCAATCGTCGAATGCACACTTCTTCGCACACCATCAGTGAGATACGTGTTCGTGGATTCAAAGACCTCGCTACTTCGCTTTCCGGCCAGGTATTTCATGTGACAACGCTGCCCGGCTACGACAGGATCAGTGCTGTGGATGCTATCTATCCCAACTCTGGTGCGTTCACGTCCCCTTTTGGTAACAGTGTCAACGGCTACTTCCGTCTCAAGGGTTGCGTATCGCTATTCGACTATCGAAACTTTGGAACAGAAAACTGGGAGGAGCACGCGTACAAGTGCCTCCCAACAATGCCGCTCGACGCATATAGTCCTTTGGTCTTTCTTTTCCTTGACGCACGAGAATTCATCAAGCTGATCCCATGGATTCGCTGGAAAGAAGAGGAGGCGTGGTCTCAACGTGTTGTGCCTCACATAGAAACCGGCTACCCCGGGGCGCTGGCGTTGTCATGTATTAAGTCTGCATTGCAGGTCTCGCTCCTGCGACATGAGAGCGACTCGTAGCGCTAAGATCAGCCTACCAGTTCCTAATTCGGAGAGCGTAGGGTGGTTGGATCGGAAAATTGTTTGGAAGGCGCGTGGGGTTAGGGTTGGATTGTGATGGCCTCTATCGCGTGTGTTTTCAAACAAGTTTACGAGACGACTACCCTGCGCTAGGCCGCAGGTACAAAAAGGTCGCGTTGCACCTTCGCGAACTCAGACCAAAGCTCAAGTCAGACGCAGATGCACCCGAACGATGCAAAGAGTTTTACAATCGCGACATAGTTGCTACGCCTCGCATTCAAGGAACATCAATGTTGCAAACCTACCAAGCCGAACTCAATGGCTCTCAGCTAATTTGGCTGGAGGAGCCGCCTGTGAGCCAGACGCGTGAGCGTGTGTTGGTGGTGATGGAAAGACCTGCACGCGATGACACTGCTGATGCTGCCATTGATTACTCGAAAGCGTTCACACAAGCGCGCGGGTGCATGGGTGCATCGCGCAGAGTAGATGTATTACATGAGCTGGACCAACTGCGCAGCGACTGGGAGCGCAACCCGATTGAGATTCCTCGCTCAAACGGCGCTGCAGGGCAAGCATGATGGCTCCAAAGGTTTTGTTTGACAGCAGCGCCGTCATTCTGTACTTCAACGACGCTTTGCCACTCGAATCAGTTACATTGATGCAGCGAGCGATTGTGGAGGGCACGGGTGCAATGTCTGTGATCACGCGAGCCGAGGTGTTGGCTTGGCCTTCGCATACGCCTGCATCTATCGAAGCTGCGCTTTCGGGTATGGGCGGCTTTGAGGTGTTCGATGTAACTCGGCAAGTGGCCGATGAAGCGGCGCGAATTCGTCGTGAGTGCAATTTGAAGCTGCCTGATGCGTTGATTGCGGCGACTGCTCAATTACTCCGTATCCCAGTCTTCACTGCGAATCAACGCGATTTTGAGCGCGTCAAAGATTTGGTGGTCATTGGCTGCTGAGACGATTACACGGCTTTAAGCTGTCTGTCCGTCACTCAGCGTTAACGGTTCACTATTATTTTAATAGCGCTCTGCGCAGACGCTACGCCGGCAGTATGCAGAACTTGCCTTGAAAATTAGGTGTTTAATCGACTGGCGATGAGCTCTTGCAACTGCGAGGCCAATGCCCTTCTGTCCAGTCCATCAGTGGGCATGCTAGGTAGGAAATCGAGTTGCGCTGTCACCGGATCGGCTCGGAGCATGCGCCAGACGGACGAGAGCAGGGTGTCGTCGTTGATGTAGGTGGGGCTCATGCTTAGAGAGCCATTGGCTTCTAGGAAGCGCAGCGCTACTGGTTGCACGGGGCTGTTGGATGCGATGGCTGCTTGCAGAAGGTTGCCGTGGAAAGGGAGGAGGCTCCGCCCATCGCTGGTGGTGCCTTCGGGGAAGATGCCGATGAGGTGGCCGGCTTTCAGGTTTTCAGCGATTTGGTGGACAACGCGCAGGGCGTCTCTGGCCTTGGTGCGCTCGATATAGAGCGTGCCGACGTTGGTGGCTAGCCAGCCGATGATGGGCCAATGGCGGACTTCGGATTTGGAGACGAAGCAGACGGGTTGTGCTGCGAGCATCACCAAAATATCGAGCCATGAGACATGGTTGATCACGACCATGAGCGGGCCTTTTTGCAGCGGAGTGCCGTTGGCTTTGACGGCGACGCCGAGCAGCTCTAGAAAGCGCTTTGACCAATCGGCGACATGCTGGCTGCGCTGCTCATGCGTGGCGCTTTTGAAGCGCGTGATGATTGTCCACATGCCGTGCAGCAGATGCAGGCTGCAGCGGGTGAGTTTGAGCAGGGCTAGCAGGGATCGCATGGGCGGATGAGACTTATTTTAAGCAAAAGTGAAGGGTAGCCGGCATAGATACTGCGCGAGGCGCTATCAAAAACATAGTGATCCTAGCTATTTTGCATCGCAATGATACGTGCTGAATTAGTGTAGCTTCCTTTACGTCGATGTATTCAAGCTCTCGCGTGGGCTTCGATGCGCGTAGCGTAGCCAGCGCTGAGCTTGTCGAAGTGTCAGCCCGATCGGGTCATGCACGACCCTTCGTAGCGAAGCGCTAGGTGCTACTGAATCGATACACGCCGTCTTGCTTGCTGCGCTTGAGCCGCCCTTCAAACATCAGTAAATGCAAATGCGCCAGCGCCTCGCCTTGCGCGAAGGTGAGCTGGTGCAGATCAAGCGCGCGTTTGAACATGATGGCGACGATGTCGTGGGCGGTTTGTGGTTTCTCTGTGCAAGCCGTGATGACTTCTGCCAAGCGCTCTGCGTGATGGTCTTGCAGTTGCTTGATGCGCTCATGCAGGCCAATGAAGGGTTTGCCGTGGCTGGGCAAAATTAAGGTGTTCGCAGGAAAAGATGTCATCTTCGCAATCGAATCGAGAAAGAGCTTGAGCGAATTGGCCTCGGGCTCTAGGTCATACACACTCACATTGGTGGAGATACGCGGCAAGATCATGTCGCCGCTGATGAGCAGATTCAGGGCGGGGCAATGCAGGGCGATGTGCTCGGGGGCGTGGCCGTAGCCGGAGATGCAGTGCCAATCGTTGCCGCCAATTTTCACTGTCATGCCTTCCATGATGCGCACATAGCTGCTTGGCACGCTGGGCACTAGGTTGGCGTAGTAGCCGGTTCGCTCCCGGATTTGGGTTAAGTGTTCTGGGTTGCTCATGCCATGCGATTGCACGAATGCTGCTGCGGCATCGCCGCCATGACCCGCAGCGACTTGGCAGGCCATGCGGGCGGCGTTGAAATCTGTGGCGCTGATCCAAAGTCTGCAGACGTGTTCGGGTGTCGTCCAGTAAGAGCAAAGCCAATGCGCCAGGCCAATGTGATCAGGATGCATGTGCGTGACGATCACGCGCAGGATCGGCAGGCCTTCCAGCTCATTCGCAAAGATTTGTTGCCATTGCTCGCGGCTCTCTGCGCGATCAATGCAGCAATCCACGACTGTCCAACCTTGCTTGCCTTCGATTTCATCTCGCAGTAGCCACAGATTGATGTGATTGAGCGCGAAGGGCAGCGCCATGCGAATCCACTTGACGCTTGATGTCAATGCTTTTGAATCGCCGGGCGTGATTTGAAACGTGCCGCCCGGCGGGGAAAGCGTCTCGCCAGCGGGCGTATCGAATGGATAGGTGAGGCGGGCTTCAAGAGCGTTCATGGGTGGTTAGTAAATTTCTTGTATAGTTGACGTTTACGTAAACGTCAATCGACGCAGCTTACCTGAATAGCGCAGTTGATGATGTCACCAGAAGCACCGATTTGCATCCGCCTCATGCCCATGACCACTTATTCGATCAGCGATTTGTCAAAAGAATTTGATTTGACCACACGCGCCATTCGCTTCTACGAAGATTTAGGGCTGCTCACGCCAGAGCGCTCCGGAGCGGGAGCACGCGTGAGGGTGTATAGCGCTAAAGATCGCACGCGCCTTAAGCTCACGCTGCGCGCCAAGCGGCTGGGCTTTTCGCTCACCGAGGCGAAAGAAATCATTGACATGTATGAGAGCCCGCGCGATACCGGGCCGCAGCTCAAGAAATTTTTAGTGGTGCTCGGCGCGCATCGCGCGGAGATGGAAGAGCAGTTTGCAGAGTTGCAGGTGCAGCTCGATGAGATCAAGGCGCACGAGAAGGAAGCCAAGGCGTTGTTGGCTAAAAGTGAGAAAGCCAAATGAGCGCAGTTTTTGAACGCATCGAGGCGAGCTTCAAGCGCCAAGGCATGATGAAGGCCTTGGGCTGCGAGTTGATCAATGTTGAAAAAGGCAAAGTGGAATTCGCGTTGCCGATGAGCGAGAAGGTCACGCAGCAGCAGGGCGCGTTTCATGGCGGAGCCTTGGGCGCTTTGGCTGATATTTCTTGCGGCTACGCGGCGCTCACTGTTGCGCCCGAAGGTATGGAAGTCACCAGCGTGGAATACAAAATTAATTTTGCTGCAGCAGCAATTGGCGAGCGCGTGCATTGCGTGGGCGAAGTGCTCAGAGCAGGGCGCACGTTGGCGGTTTGCAAAGCTGAGATTTTTGATGTGAAAGATGGTGTGCGCAAGAGCTGCGGTTTCATGCAGGCGACGATGATTTATATAGAAAAGAAGTACTAGTATGAGCAATTTACCCGGACTGAATTTCCAACTCGGCGAAGACATTGATGCGCTGCGCGATGCTGTGCGCGAATTCGCAGCCAAAGAGATCTCTCCACTTGCGCACGATGTCGATAAAAACGACCAGTTCCCCATGCATCTGTGGCGCAAGATGGGCGAGCTGGGCGTGCTCGGCATCACGGTGGAAGAAGAATATGGCGGTGCGGGTATGGGCTATTTGGCGCACATGATTGCTATGGAAGAAATCTCGCGCGCTTCGGCCTCGATTGGCCTGTCGTATGGCGCGCATTCCAATCTCTGCGTCAATCAAATCCGCCGCAACGGCACGCCCGAGCAACGCAAGAAATATTTACCCAAACTCATTAGCGGCGAGCATATCGGCGCACTCGCCATGAGCGAGCCGGGCGCGGGCTCGGATGTAATTTCGATGAAGCTCAAAGCCGAAGAAAAGCAAGGCTACTACCTGCTCAACGGCAGCAAAATGTGGATCACCAATGGCCCTGACGCTGACACGATGATCGTCTATGCGAAGACCGAGCCAGAGCTCAACGCTCGCGGCATCACCGCCTTCATCGTCGAGAAAGGCATGAAAGGCTTCTCCACTGCGCAAAAACTCGACAAACTCGGCATGCGCGGTTCACACACGGGCGAGATGGTGTTTCAAAACGTGGAAGTGCCTGCGAGCCACATCATTGGCGGCTTAAACAACGGTGCAAAAGTGCTCATGAGTGGCCTAGATTACGAGCGCGCCGTGCTTGCCGCCGGGCCGATTGGCATCATGCAAGCCGTGATGGACAACGTGATCCCGTATATCCACGATCGCAAACAATTCGGCCAGAGCATCGGCGAATTCCAGCTCATCCAAGGCAAGGTGGCCGATATGTACACCATCCTTCAAGCCGGCCGCGCCTTCTGCTACCAAATCGGCAAAAACCTTGACATGCTGGGCAGTGAACACGTGCGCCAAGTGCGTAAAGATTGCGCCAGCGTGATCCTATGGTGCGCAGAAAACGCCACCAAAATGGCCGGCGACGGCATCCAAATCTTCGGCGGCAACGGCTACATCAACGAATACCCCTTAGGCCGCTTGTGGCGCGATGCCAAACTGTATGAAATCGGCGCAGGCACCAGCGAGATTCGCAGGATGCTGATCGGGCGGGAGCTGTTTGCGGAGACGGCGTAAACTACATGCTTATTTGGTAAATTTAGCTGAAGAGGAGCACCATGGACGCAGAGCTGCAAATTATTATTCAAAAGGTTGTTCTACGGCCCGAGACTGATCGCGTTGAAGTGATTTCCGCTTTGCAAGAAACGCTTCGGTCGTCTTCATTGAATGAAGTGGAGCAGGCATGGCTGCCGATCATCGAGGAGCGAATGGAGTCTCTTCGCAACGGCACGGCCAAGCTCGGCTACCCTGACGTGCTCCGAGAGTTTAGGGAAAAGCAGCGTGTTGCTTGAGTGGAGTCAAGAGGCTATTGATGAGTTGAATGAGGCTGTGGCTTGGTACAAAACTCAATCACCTGAACAGGTTGATCGTTTTTTGGTGGAGATTACACATGCTGAAGCACTCATTGCAAGCCAGCCGCACGCTTGGAATCCCGTAACGAAGCACGTACGCTCGCTGCGGTTGGATCGTTTCCCCTACAGTCTTGTTTACACATTGCTACCGATACCAGTCGTATTTGTTTTCATGCATCAAAGCAGAAAACCTCTTTACTGGAAGAAAAGATTGCACTGAAATGCCTCTTCGCCACCTTTTAAACCACAACAAACAATGGGCCGCTTCGATGGAGCGGGACAAGCCGGGGTTTTTTACGGGCCTCTCGCAGCAGCAAAATCCGCGTTACATGTGGGTGGGCTGCTCAGATTCTCGCGTGCCGGCCAATCAGATCACGGGGCTCGAACCTGGCGAAGTATTCGTGCATCGCAATGTGGCCAATGTGGTGGTGCATTCGGATTTGAATGCACTGTCCACTATCCAATATGCGGTGGATATGCTGAAAGTGGAGCATGTGATTGTGTGCGGGCATTACGGCTGCGGCGGTGTGCAGGCGGCACTCAACAATGTGCGCGTTGGACTGGCTGATAACTGGATTCGACATATTCAAGATGTGCGCGATGTGCATGCAGAGCGCTTGTATGCGCTGCCGAAAGAAGAACGACTGAATGTGTTGTGTGAGATCAATGTGATTCATCAGGTGCTCAATGTGGCGCAGAGCACGGTGTTGCAGGATGCTTGGGCACGCGGGCAGGCCGTAACGGTGCATGGCTGGATTTATGGCGTGCACGATGGCGTGTTGCATGATTTGCTGATGAGCTTGTCTGCTGCGGCTGATGTGTTGCCTGCTTATAAAGTTGCTGTTGATGCTGTTTTTGAAGTGAAGTAGGTGAGTAGCCGGCGTATTTACTGCGTAAGGCGCTATTAAATTTATAGTACTCATAGGGTTGTCTGGCTCTTTTGGGCATGTCGCGGCAGCGAATCTGAAGCGTTGCGCTTTGGGTATTCCACTGCGCTCGTGTCCCCCGCCTTCGGCTCCTCCTTGACCTCGCTACGTGAAATACCCAAATCACAACGCCTCAGATTCGTGGTTTATAGCGCGGCACAGTATTCTTCCGCACACACGCTAGTGTTGTACAAAACTGCCTGAGCTTGCCGACTGTGATTGGGGTATCTCACGTAGCGAAGTCAAGGGGGAGCGCCAGCCGAAGGCCAGCGCGGAGGACATCAGCGTAGTGGGATACCGCAATCGCAGCCGGCGAGCTCAGGCAACAGAGCGCCAACAACGCCAAGACACAAAGAGTTAGGATAGGAAGATGTTCCCTCAACGCCTAGACTCCACACTCGCTTTCGACATCGCACAAGCCATGCTCGATGGTTTTAATCGCCACTATCGCCTCTTCAGAGCCGAAAGCCAGCGTGCCAAGCATCGGTTTGAGACGCAGGATTGGCATGGGCAGCAGCGGGCGCAGCGCGAGCGGATTGAGTTTTACGATTTGCGCGTGAAAGAAGCTGTTGAGCGGCTTGAGAAAGAATTCAAAGCGGGCGAGCAACTGATGGAGATTTGGCAGCAGGTCAAGCTGCATTACATTGGCCTTTTGATCAATCACCATCAACCCGAATTGGCAGAAACGTTTTTTAATTCGGTGACGACAAAGATTTTGCACCGCACATATTTTCAAAACGATTTCATCTTTGTGCGTCCGGCTGTGAGCACCGAATACATTGAAAATGATGAAGCTGCCTCGCAGCAAACGTATCTTGCGTATTACCCCACTCTTGCAACACTCGGAGAAAACATCACGCGTGCGGTTGAGAATTTCGGTTTACTCACACCCTTTGAAGATCTGCCACGTGATTCAAGTTTTGTGCTGAAGGCATTTGAGGCAAAGCTCAGTGATGTTCGGCTTCGAGCCAACTTCCAGATTCAGGTGCTTTCCAATTTGTTTTTTCGTAACAAGGGCGCTTACATCATTGGCAAAATCATCAACGGTTTCAATGAAGTGCCGTTTGCTTTGCCGATACTGCACACCAAAGAAGGCGGCAAATTGGTGATTGATGCCGCATTATTTGGCGAAGACGATTTGCTGATGCTTTTCAGCTTTGCTCGCGCCTATTTTCTGGTGGACATGGAAATACCCAGTGCTTATGTGCAGTTTTTACGCAGCCTCATGCCGCGCAAGCCACGGGCGGAGATCTATAACGCATTGGGCCTAGCTAAGCAGGGCAAAACGCTTTTTTATCGCGACTTTCTCTACCATCAGCGCCACAGCACCGATAAATTTCGCATTGCTCCCGGCATCAAAGGCATGGTGATGCTGGTGTTTGATTTGCCCAGCTTTC